>JACDNV010000026.1 GCA_017656425.1 Candidatus Neomarinimicrobiota bacterium
CGTGCGGCTTCGTCCTCTTAAATTGCTCCTTCGACATCGCTCCTCTCCTTCTTTATAAATTCTTTTCAGCTTTCAAATGCCGAGCCCACGACCAGAATTGAACTGGTGACCTCATCCTTACCAAGGATGTGCTCTACCAACTGAGCTACGTGGGCAGAAATCACTCTTAATTACAAATATCAAGGAGCGGGTGAAGGGAATCGAACCCTCGTCACTGGCTTGGAAGGCCAGGGCTTTACCACTAAGCTACACCCGCAAAGCGTGGGCCGGGATGGATTCGAACCACCGTAGGCATTACGCCGGCAGATTTACAGTCTGCTGCCATTGTCCACTCGGCCACCGACCCACTTTTTTCTATGAATAATCTGTATATATAGTTAAAACTATTACTTTTCATATTATAAACGGCTCTATTTAACGAAAGCACTCAGGTGCTCTCTCCCAATTACCCATTCAGGCAGGTATTGGTGACCAAATATCTAATTTTCAAATACCATCTTAGCTTCTTACTGAGCCACCAGCAGGACTCGAACCCGCGCCCCGTCGCTTACAAGGCGACTGCTCTACCAACTGAGCTATGGTGGCAACCCATTTTAAAAAGCAAAGAAAATTAAAATATTTTTAATCTTATATCAATATAAATTTTTTAAACTTATATTAAACTTTAATTTATACCCTTATTTAAAATACATTATAAAACAATCAGCAAGCTTCAAAAAACTTCTTTTACTTTTCTATTCTTCAGAACTATCTCTTTTCTTATAAATTCCCTACTATTCTTCACCTCTGTAAACATAATTCCCAGATTTCTACGATTAAACTCCGAAAAATTAACTACAGTTTCAATTTTTTGTTCCGTACTATTAATCCCAACTATTTACCCTTTCCCTTGCAATTACCACTCGAAATAGCCTTTTTTATTATTGATTATCTACCGCCTCCATAAAAACCCATCTTAACGCTCTTTATACGCATCCCTGATATTTTCTCAAATTTATAGTAATGAAGAAAACTTTTTTATTTTTTCCTAAAATAAAATTTTTATTAAAAAGCTAAATTCATAGCATCCCGGATATATCATATATTCATCATGTGGTCTGGCACCCCAGCTATTATCGCCTCCTACTCCCATCTGTTTAAGATCGATATGCCATTCGATAAAGTCTTTTTCAACTAAGTCTACGGTATGTCTGTTTTTCTTTTTATCACCTTCATCAAGATCCTCTGTTGCAAACGGTAATACAGAAGTTGAAAATAAAGGGTCTCCCTTTATAAGTATTTTTATTTTATCAAAACCAGAAAGCTCTGCCCATCTTATATCAGTCCTGTATCCATTTTCCTGAGGTCTTACATAGGGATAGTACAACTCAGAAACCATGAGAGTATACAAACCAATAAAAGCCGAAGTTTTCCTATCACAATAATTTTCATGGGGTCCTCTCCCAAAATATGTAAGTTTACTAAACTTCCTTGGAAGCCTAGTCCTAAAACCAATCCGAGGTATCTCTGGTAAATCCTTATCATATAATCTGAATTTTGAATTTATTTTGATACTCCCATCATTATATATATGGTAACTAATCGATATTGATGTGGGTCTGAAATACCTGATTGGATAATCATTTCCAATATTTATATAATGATCCGTGGTTACTTTTACAATTCCATCATCAAGTTTTTCCCACTCAATATTTTTTAAAATAAGCTTTTTATGGGCATCTTTCCACACTTTGCAACGTAATTGCATTCCATTGCCAAAATCATTATCAGTGGGAGCACGCCAGAAATACGGTTCCAAGGGCATTAAGAGTAACTCATTATTATTAACTTTTAGAGAATTTATTAGCCCTGAATTCTTATCAAATGATATAGCAAATTTATTCCCTATAAGAGTTAATGAACTTCTATTTTGTGTGACATTGATTTTCCCACTTACAACTTTTTGCTCAGGTTCAATCTTATACATCGGGAGATTGAATTGTTCTTCTGCTACAATATGTCCTGCAGGGATTAATCCGTTTTTATTAGATTGGATGGCCTCAATTTTTAAAAAGTACTCACAGTTGGGTTTTATCCTGATATTCGGTATTTTTAACCATATAGTTTTTGATTTCAAAGGTTCCAAGGCAATTTTAAATTTGCTACTCTTGTATATGGTCTTCCCATTTCCTTCAATCTTAAATTGGAAATCATATTTAGATAGGTTTGTAAAACTATTATAATTTTTTACCACAATCCTACCCTGAAGTAGATTTGCTTCTTCAAAGTAAACAGGTTGATATACTTTCTTCACTTCATACAGAGATGGGTGAGGTGTTCTATTAGGCATTACTAATCCATTTATACAAAAATTGCCGTCAGAAGGAACATCTGGCGGTCCAAAGTCACCACCATAAGCATAATATTCTCTTCCATCTTCAGTCACTTTCAACAATCCCTGATCAACCCAATCCCAGATGCACCCACCTTGAAGCCGATCATATTTATAAATTGCATTCCAGTAATCTTGAAGATTTCCAACACTATTACCCATTGCATGAGCATATTCACACATAATAAGTGGCCTGTCCTTGTAATGAATAGCATAATATTCAAGCCTCTCTATTGAGGCATACATCGGACAATATATATCGGTATTAAATTCCAAACCTGCTCTTTCATATTGAACAGGCCTTGTCTTATCATATGACTTTATCCATAGATACGTTTGATGTGTATTATAGCCATTTCCGGCTTCATTTCCTAAGGACCATATTATTACACAGGGATGATTTTTATCCCTATGAACCATATTTTTAGTTCTGTAGATGTGTGCATTAAGCCATTCGGGTTTGTTAGCAAGTGTTTTATCTGGTGAGTAGCCTATCCCATGAGATTCGATGTTAGCTTCATCTATTACATAAATTCCGTATTTATCACATAGATCATAAAAATATGGATCCTGAGGATAATGAGATGTACGAACTGTATTTATATTATGTAACTTCATCAATTCTATATCCTTCTTTCTTGTTTCTTTATCTACTACGTGCCCCGTTGTAGGATGGTGCTCGTGTAGATTTACCCCTCGAATGTACAATGGTCTACCGTTTACCATTAACTGACCATTTTTTATTTCCACCGTTCTAAAACCTATTTTTTGGGCCACAGCCTGTATAAGTTTGCCATTTTTATATAGCTCTATTTCAAGACCATATAGATTAGGTGTTTCTGCACTCCACTTTTTCACATTCTTAATTGTATGATGAACATTTACAGTAAGATTTCCCCCCGGAACTGACTTTTCTTCAAACAGTTTCAAACCCTCTGAAAGTACTCTTGTAACAACTGATAATCCTTCCTGATTATCGCCTCCTGTTTCAAGCTGTATTGAGAGATCAAAGATTCCATCGGTATAATCTTCATCCAATGTTGATGCCACTCTAAAATCCTTTATTCGATCAAGAGGAGTTGATAGTAGAAAAACATCTCTTTCAATTCCACTCAGCCTCCAGAAATCCTGATCTTCTAAATAACTTGCATCACACCATCGTAACACCATCATTGCAAGCTTATTCCTGCCAGGATTTATAAACGAGGAAATATTAAACTCTGCCGGTGTCTTACTATCCTCACTATATCCAACAAACTTCCCATTTATCCAAAGGTAAAAGGCAGTTTTTACTGCACCAAATACTATAAATACTTTCCTTCCATTCCAACCTTCTGGTATTTCAAATTCGTGACGATACAATCCCGTTGGATTATATCTGCTATGAATAAATGGTGGATCAGGCTCTCCAAAGGGATACTTTATATTAACGTAAATTGGATAATCATAACCTTCCATCTGCCAGTTTGCAGGAACATTTATATAGTCCCAATTTCGATCATTATAATCAATTCTATAAAAATCCATAGGAACAGAATCTGGGTGACTGTAAAGTTTAAATTTCCATTTGCCATTTAGAAGTTTATAAAATTTAGAATTTGTTGGATTCCCTATTCTTGCTTTCTCAATGGTTTCATAGGGAATAAACCAGGAATGTGGCGATTGTTTGTTCACGCTGCATATTTTTGGATCTTTCCATTCAGTGAAAGATTGAGAATAAATTTTTATGAACATACTAATTAAAAATAACACTGGTAAATTAGCTATTCTTTTCATCTTACCCTCGTAGTTTTTGGCAGGATTAAAAACGTTTGCATAATTATTAATATAGCAAATAGCGCTATTTTTTACAAATCACACACTCTCCAGCTATCAAAGTGGGTAATATGTTTCTATTGGGATTCCCGACACTTTAATAAAATTAACCAAATTAATTTCTTTTTATTAAAAGGATTGCAACCGGTTAAAGACATTATCATCATATATTAAGTTCTCTTTTGTACTAAAATGTTAATCACAATAATTATACCCGCAAGGACAATACCCACAAAGAATGGTTCAACACCGAATAGATAAGAGGGGCTTCCATTTGAAGCATTAGCATAACCATAAACAATCCAGAAAAGATTTGCTATAAAAGGAATAACAAGAATTAAACCAGATGTTTTTGTATTTAACAATTTCCTATCAAAAATAGCATCGAGAACAGACACCAGTAGCGATGGTATCACAATTGAGCCTACAACGTACCAGATACTTACAACAGATGGAAAAAACATTACAAGTACTGTTGAGAGTCCAATTGTTAAAATAATTCCAAACCTTGTATAGTTGTTCACTTTGCTCTCATCTGAATTCTTGGAATTACGCCATATTATATCTCTTGCAAAAGTCATTGATGATAAAAAAGATAATGAGTCCATTGTAGACATAATCGTTGCAAAAATTGCCACAAAAAATAATCCTTTTAAAAAAGGTGGCAATAACTTATCAGACAGAATTATAAAAGAAAGTGTTGGATTTATTCCTTCAAGATTAGCTCTGGCATATAAACCTACTGATAATGTCAAAAAATCAAATATCATCCAGAATAATACAGAGACAAGCATTCCATTTTTAGCTGTTTTTTGATTAATGGCAGAATAACATCTCTGATAAAAAGCAGGGTCAACAATAGTCCACATAGCAATAAAGAACCAAACAACCAGAAATGAAAATCTTTGTCCTCCAAGGGGTTCAAGATGTGTATCTGGAAGATTCCCTTTTAAATACTCAAATCCACCTAACTTAATAACACATATGGAAAAGAGTATTAAGAATCCCAGAAACATCAAAATAAACTGGAGTATATCTGTACTGACAACAGATTTGAATCCTCCTCGAAACAGATAGAAAGTCGAAGCAATGGCTCCAATAAAAAATGAAATCCAGAACGGTAATCCCAGAATAACTGACAAAATATAGCCTATCATAAGATAATATGGCGCTGGTGTTACCAATATAAAAACCAGCACGCTTCCTATCAAACCGGGTACCTTACCATACTCATTATAAAGTAAATCAGGTATGGTAAACTGGTTCTTATTCCTTATTCTACCAGCCAGGAAAAATGCAAAAATTATAGCAAATATATAGTATGGCAATCCCATTGCAAACCAATTTAGAATGCCATAATTATATATAAATTCACCAATGCCAAGTATCCCTCCATACCAAGTTGACACAAGAGTTGCTACAAAAGCTGGTAGTGTCAGCTTCCTGCTGGCAAGGAGGTAATCTTCTGCATCATTTCTAGTTTTTTTGCCACTTTTTATTCCTATGTAACCCAGAATCACAAAGTATAAAACTATTACACTAAAATCCCAGATGCTTAATTCTATCTTTTCCATTTCC
This sequence comes from Candidatus Neomarinimicrobiota bacterium, assembly GCA_017656425.1. NCBI lineage: Bacteria > Pseudomonadati > Fidelibacterota > Fidelibacterota bacterium. Next base: position 5,765 of record JACDNV010000026.1, read on the forward strand.
CGATCTATTTGTTTAAGATTAAGATTAAACTCCCTCTGGTAAATTCAATAATAACTTTATCGTTTAAACTTATATTGCTCAACCCAAGTGATGATGGTAAAAGATCGCAATTCTCAAGATTATATTTAAACCCTTTTAAAGTCAATTTTTCTGCTCTATCAAAAGTAAATAGTGATATCAATTGCTCTTTTTTGGTATCTACTTCATAACAACGTGGGGATAAGACATACACATCCTGTAGTCTATCTGAAATTAAAATTTTATATTTTTCAATAAATTTTTTTGATACAAACAAATTTGCCAGCGTATGATCAAGTCTCTTACCGAGAAAACCAATCATTATAATATTATTCACTCCATCCGGAATATGATTGAACGCCTTTTCAAGATCATTATTATCCTGCATCGGTTCATGAATTATCTCAACTCCAGAGTCCTTTAATTTATGGAGCATTTCTCTCTTGATAGAGTCAAAATCACCTACCACAATTTCCGGTTTAATTTCTATTTTGCTCAACACATTTGCACCACCGTCAACTGCTATTCTATACTTTGCCCTATAGTTATATTTTTTAATCTCATTTATATCCGGTTCAGAATTACCAATTAATAATGCAAATTTAGTAAATATATCCCCAGGTAATCTTACCAATTTTCACCTCATAAACTGTAGATTTATGAACTTTTCTCTTTCAATTTATCGCTCAATTTATTCATATCTATCTCAAGTTGAAAATTTTTGATATGCTCTTTTACTTTACTTTTATATTGTTGGGAATTGAAATACTTTAACACTACCTTTGACAGAGGTAATATCAACCAATCTGGCTCCCAGTTTATTATTTCATAAGTTTTTTTATTTATTACACAACCGTAATAAAAAGCCCATGCAAGTTGAAAGAATGTGTATTTTGGTAGAAGTTGTCTTTTTGCAGCCTCTATTAACGCCTGATGTTTAGAATTTACAAAATAAAACACGCGAGTAAACATATATGCTGTGTAGAAATGAGCAGGTTTATTTGAAATACCATCAAAAGATAATCTTTTCCCGAGAAGTATCAATAATTCCATCAGCATGTCACCAAGCCCGAGCCCTGGGAAACGTTGCCCAGGTAATGCAGGCTTCGCGGGTGAAAAACTTTTTGTAGGATCCTGCAGAAGCAACCATTCTATATGAAGAAAATTCAGAGTATTGTTCTCAAGTTTTATCGGCAATACTCTACTTGGTATTGTAACGTCCTTCTTCACTACGAGTTCACAGATACAATGATCACAATCTTTTTTCCCATCAAAATAAATAAATAGTTTATTCAAAAATGGGTCAGAAGTATCTATGCATATTCGGAGATTCTTTAGTCCTTTTCTTTCCAGAACCTTTGTAATACCAAATTCATCAAGCACCCTCTTTATTCCCTTTTCAGTAAACAGTCCCAGAAATAGTCTTGTATCTGCTTTTATTCTACCGCTATCATCCAGAATGGACTCCATTGTTATCTTCTCATCCTCAAATCCGAATTGAAGATCGGCTAAAGTTAACCTCCTAGCTATTTTTCTGAATTCCTTTTTATAATTTGGCATTCATTTTATCTATTATTTCTATATTTGTAATTATTATACTTATTTAAACCACCTGTCCTTCCTACAATTCTAACCTCAAATTTATTCGCTTTATTCAATTTATCTTACAGTCAATTCGAATATTCATACGAAATTGTAAAAATAACTCTCCAGATATCTGTATATCAAACAGGATAAGTTCTTATATCCGATAAATTAACATATCAGAATTATCATTATAGAATTTAAATTTTCGTCTACTTCCTAAGGATACCATACCCATTTCTGCAAACTTAAACTATACTTTCCTATTATCAGGATTCAATTATACCATTTCTTTGTATATTACTTATTTTTAGGCAGCATTTCAATAGGATGACTCATAATACCAAAATTGGATACATCCGAATATGACGACTTAGAATAATCTGAGAAAATCTCTGAGTTATATTATTAAAATATATCGTAACATCCATTAGATTTTCTTTATCTTTACCTTTTAATCTCCTCTTTCTAATGCCGTCACCAGTGTGTAGTTCCTGTAGGTTTGCATAACATTATTAAACAATTATCTATGGGTATTTTATTAATGGGAATTTTATTGAGTTCAATTACACTGTATACCGTAATTTCGTATTTTACTTCGCCACCCTCAATAGAATGTTACCCTGTCATGGTAGTTCTAGTCTCTTTTATCCTTTTATATGCTCCCCCAAAATATTTTTTCTAAAGTAGAAACATTAAGAGTTCTTTCAGGAAACACAACTATGCTTAACTCTAATAAGTGCTTAAACCCATTGTAGATATTTCTTCCTAAAATATTCTCAGGAACTCCTCTTTTCCCATATTCCTACCCATCTTCCTTTTTCTAAAGAAATCTGGATACATTCAGAAGAGACCGATTGATTTACATTCATAGGTTGTAGCACTGTAGCCAAGACAATTTAACTTCATTATGAAGAAAGTTTAATTTATGCCTTAGTTTATTAACAGTGTAAAATCAAGTGATTTTGCCGAATGGGTAATATATCCAGTAGAAACAACATCCACACCACTTTCTGCATATTCGACAATATTATTTTCATTGATATTTCCTGATGCCTCGAAAAAAATTTTCGAGTAAACATCAGGAGATTTCTTTACATCTTCTATAATATTAAAAATTAAATCGGGTTTAAAGTGGTCAAACATTATAGCAAATGGTATCCTTTGAGAGATTGCTGTGGCAATTTTCATAACTTTATTGAACTCTACCGGCGTTTTTACTTCAACTTCCACAAATCCCAACTCGTCATTTTTAACCAGTATCTCTTTTATCGCAAGTTCCAGATTCTTTTCATCTTCACTAATGCTTAAAATTTTTAGATGATTGTCTTTAAGCATAGCCGAGTCATACAAATTTAAACGATGCGTCAAGCCTCCCGCTACTGATACTGCTTTCTTTTCAATATTTCCCAGTAATGTTTTTCTTGTCGCTGCAATCATAGTGTCAAACTTTTTAATTTTTTCTACCAATAAGTGAGTATCAGTAGAAATTCCACAAACTCTCTGGAAAATATTCAATATAGTTCTTTCAACTCCAAGGATATCCTTAGCTTTCCCTGAAATTTCAAATACAAGATTACCTCGACCAATCTTTTCGCCATCCTTCTTCATTAATTTTACATCAATGCTTTTCGTATTAAGTAAAAATTTTACCTCTTCCGTGCAGGATACAACACCATCACTTTTTGCTATGATTGATGCCTCAACTTTCCTATTATAAATATTTGAAGGGAAAATAGAAGAATCGCTCTGGTATTTATCATGCTCAAGTAAAAAATCAAAGAGCTTAACAAGATACCTTTCATACCGACTCACATCGATCCGGAGCTCATTGCTCCTATCAAATACTTTTTTTACCAGATTTTTCCTGTCCATAATTAGCTCTTATTGGAAAAGATCCTCGGGTTTTACAATTTTAATATTTTCGTGCTTTATTCTTAAAGGAAAGCTTGCAATTATTTTATCCTCCTCAAGAATCTCTTTTTGTTTCGGTGTCCTGTAGGAAATTGGGGTAGGTCTATCCTCTACAAGTATATTTTTCAACTCCTCAGCATTACTCGTTACAAATATAATTTTCATATTATCATACTGCAGATATTTTTTTATTACATTATTCACTTCATCAAGAGTAACTTCTGATAACCTTTTTTTAAATTTTTTCAAATGTCCATCTTCAATTCCATAAAATTTATCATCAATAGCATATCCAAGCTTCAGCATTGTCGTAGGAGCATAGTTTAGAATATAGGAGTATAGGAAATTTTTTGTTATTTTAAAATCTTCTCTGGTCATTCCGTTATCCACAAGTCTTACAAGCTCCCGAATGGCTGCTCTTAGAGCAAAGACTTTCGCTTCATTTGGTACAGGTCTAATCCATATTTCAAAAATCTGTTTTCTTCTAGCTACATTAGGAGGAGGGAATTGTCTTCTTCCACCTTCTGGGAAATATTCTATATAGCTATAATCTCCATAATTTAATCCCCTTGCTTCCCTTATAACCTGGTAAAGGTGACTTGAAGAATTTCTGTGTTCCCCAAACCATGAGTTCGCCAAAGCCAGTGCGTACCAATCGTCCTGACCTCTTATGATGTCTATAGGATAACCCATACTGATTGCAGTGGCTTCAGTATTTTTCTCAACTATAACAACTTCATAACCACTAATCAGTTTTGGATTAATCTCTGGAGGAGATATTTTTTCACCTACAGGCAAGGCTGACAAATCTTTTTTTAAATTTTCAACGAGGTATGCGGGGAATCTACCACCAATTCCTACTATTACATTTTTTTGTGTATAATATTTTTTGTAAAATTTTTTAACATCCGCTACAGTAATTGCTTTAACACTTGATATTCTTCCCTCTTTTAGATGTCCGTATTTTGTATTCTTAAATATTTCCGTATAAAGAACTGCTTTACCAAGTTCCTCATCATTGGAATATTTCAGCACATTCTCCAGGTAATTTAGCACACTCGATCTAACCCTTTCCAGGTCCTCTTCTCTAAAAGCTGGTTTTGTAAGCGATTCAATTAACAGTTTATAAAACTTATATAGGTTATCCTTATGAACACGCCCATATATGACAACCTGTTCCGCATCAACTTGTACATCATAGGATGCGGCAATTGGGTAAAGCTTCTCAATTATTTCTTCGTAGCTATTTTCCAGAGTAGAGCCCTCAGTCAGCATTCTTGCTGTAATATATGCAAGGCCCTCTTTACCAGGCGGATCATATTGAAAACCTGCATTGAAACAAATTCGAAAACTTATAGTCGGATCAGATTTGACAGGCAGTTTTACAAATTGACTATTTTCAATTGCTGATTTACTACAATTAAAAATCATAAATGGAACAATTACTAATAAAAAACTGAACAAAATTTTATTCCAGATCATTTTCACTCCCCCTTTAATAATACAATTGTCCTCTTTGCTGAATCAAAATAGTATTCGGCCGCTTCTTTAATATCCTCTGGTTCAATCTTTTCAAGGGTATTGAACATTCTATCTATACAATCCACACCACCCGTTATCGCAATGAATCTTGCAAGTCTACCAGCAACATGATCGGGCGAATCAAGGCTCTGTAGAAAAGAATACTTTATGTGATTTTTAACGTCTTCAATTTTTTGTTTATCCAAAACATTAATCTTTAATTTCTCCACAGCCGAGATAATTGCTGATTTTACATATTCTATATCATCCTCTGATTTTATCATTGTATACACCGTAAAAAGAGAGGGATCTCGATTAATACCAAAATCAGGATAGATAAACTCAACCTTCTGCTCTTTTAGAAACAGTGTTTTGTATAAGTCACTGTTCTCACCGAAAGCAAGTTCCTCAATAACCAGCGATGCTACATATCGTTTATCATCAGATTTAAAGCTATCCCCCTTATAAGCTATCGCAAGTATGGGCAAAGTTTTTCCTTTATATTTTACCTCTCCATACTTTTCTTCCCTTTGCTCAGGTTCGGTTTCAATTTTCGGTGGTACATACCCTGACTCCCAACCCCTATAATATTTTTTAATAAGTTTTATCACCATATCGCGTTTGACATCCCCCGCTATCACTATAACCACATTTTCTGGGCGGTAGTATCTATTAAAAAATGATAGGCTGAATTCGTACATTCCTGGCATAGCCTTTATATCTTCTTCAAAACCTATAGTTGTATGTTTATATGTATGTTTCTCAAATGCAAGACTATGTAGTTTCTCTTCTAATAAAAACCATGGGTTCATCCTACCCTTTAGATATTCTCCATATACAGCTCCTGTCTCAGTTTTGAACACATTTTCAGTGTAGGAAAGGTTTTTGAATCTATCGCTCTCCAGGTCAATTACTTTTTTAAGATATTTATTGCTAAATTTTAAATGATAGCAAGTAAAATCATCAGTAGTGTAAGCATTTGCATCAGCACCAATCTGTGTCAAAATTTTATCATAAACATTACCAGGATACCTTTTCGTTCCTCTGAACATCATATGCTCAAAAAGGTGAGCAAAACCGGAATGGCCGGGTTCCCATTCATCCCTGCTACCGGTTCTTACTATTGAATAGTATGCAACTAATCCTTCAGATTCCATCGGAATAGTTACTACGGTCAGACCATTTTCAAGTTTATCAACGTAGTATTTATACGGAAAGACTTCTGGATATACACTTCGAGAAATAATCATTGTCAGCATAGCAATAAAAATTATTAAAATTGGATTTTTCATTATACCACTCCCCCTAAACAAAATACAGAGAAAGATAAATATTTTATGCAATTAAAGCTATAATAAATAAAACGAACAGCTAACGCTTGAAAGTTGGCTTATTAAATATTTCCAAGTTATACCTTTCTGGCAAGAATCTTCGATCTATTGTCTAAAATTACTGAATGATGATGGATACATATTGTAGTACATCCACCCTGGTAAATCTGAACTATCAAAACTGATTTCATAAAATCCTGAGAAGCACTACCAGTTTTTATGTGCTGATAAATATCTTTTACAAATTTATTCTAACAAATGTTTGATAAATTCACTATCATATATATTAAAATTTCTTTATATATACTATCACCTTTATACTTCTTCATTATTCTACACCATTTCTAAAAGAAAACATTAATCTCCTATCAGTATAACCAACACTACTATCATTCGCCAATACACTTATCCATTTCTAAAAAACTACTTCATTATTATTATTAACTTTTTATATTGCCATATAACTTAAAAACTTTGAATAATAAGTATTTTACTATATCTTTACTGCTATTTCCGGAGGTATGATGGATAAAACAAAATTACTAATCTTCGACCTGGATGGAACTCTTGTAAACTCATTCAATGACATTGCAGAAAGCGTCAATGAAACTCTCAGAAATTTCGGATATAATGAATTGGATAAGAAAGTTGCCATTCAATATATAGGTGATGGAATAAAAAAACTTGTTAGTCGTGCATTTGGTAAGTCACTTTATAATGACTCTGAGCATGAATGGAAGGAAGAAGAATTAACTAAATTCTACAATCATTATGTAGATAATTACGAAAAGAATTTACTCAATACCACAGTATTATACCCCTGTGTAAAGGAAACGATAGAAAAATTGAAATTAATGGATACATTGATGGTTGTTCTTTCAAACAAAAACGAAAGATTATCAAAAAAAATACTGGAGGCTCTTAAAGTTAAAGATTATTTTGATCTCATATTTGGGGGTGACTCTTTTACAACAAAGAAACCTGACCCTAACCCGATACTTAATATCTTAAAATATTTCAGCGTCTCTGTGGATAAAGCTATGATTGTTGGAGATAGTGAAAACGATATTATTGCAGGGAAGAATGCTGGTATCAAAACGTGTGCTGTCACTTATGGGTTAAAACCGAAAGAGGAACTTGAAAAGCATAATCCAGATTATATAATAGACGAATTTAAAGAGATACTGAATATTATTTAGTATTCTCCTGATCCACAGGATGCACTCTCCAGTCTCTTGCGGGATAAATTACTTTAATCTCACCATCTGTATTTTTTAATACAACCTTTTCTATCAATGCATTAGCTATAATGGCTTTACACTGATTGCAAATAAAGGTATGACCAACAACATATATCGTCGCACCAGCAGTGCTGTGACCATTCCTTGCTGCCAGAACCACTGCATTGGACTCCGCATGAGACCCCACTGCCCGGCACTTTTCAAGCTGTGTACCCGACTTTATTTTGTGTCTGTCTCTATAGCAAAATCCAATCTCAAGGCAGTTTTGTTGATGTGTAGGTGCTCCGTTATATCCTGTAGATATTATGTCCTTATTCCTTACAATTACCGCTCCGACTTTATTTCTGAAACATGTCGACCGGGACGCAACCATTTCGGCTATATCAAGAAAATACTCATCCCAACTTTTTCTTCTCTCCGTCACTTTTCCCTCCCAGATAAATCAGACAAAGCGTTTATAAAACCATCCTTATTAATATAATACAACAATTGTATGAGTCAAATGAAAATAATAAATTCCATCCCTGATTTCTAAAATTTTAAATGGGGAATATCGATGGAGGTCTTAAAACTTGCACCTATCTTTTTGACAATTTCTTTAATTTTATGTGCAAATATAAACGCCAAGCAATACAATAATAGACAAGAAATTCCTAAGAAGTACCGATGGAATATTACAGATATTTACAAAACAGAAGAAGACTGGATAAAAGCTAAAAAAGAGGTTGTAAAGAAATTTCCACTCATAACAAAATATAAAGGAAAACTCGGAAAATCATCCAAGTATTTATTAGAATGCTTAAAACTGAATAGTGAAATTGATAAAGATCTATCAAAATTCTATACTTATGCCGCATTAAAATCAGATGAAGATATTAGAATCTCAGAAAATCTTGCTAAAAAACAGGAAATTTTACAACTATATACAGAATATAAATCAATAGCCTCATTTATAGAACCAGAAATACTCAAAATTGATAAGAAAAAGATTGAGAAATTTATCTATAAGGAACCTGAACTTGAAGAATATAGATTTTACCTTGAGAACTTACAAAGGCAAAAAGCTCATCTTTTAAGTGAGAAAGAGGAAAAAATATTAGCACTATCTAACCTAATTACCAATTCACCATATACAATCTTTAGCGTATTATCAAATGCTGATTTGCCCTATCCCGAGATTACTCTTTCAACCGGTGAAAAAATAAAACTCAATCAAGCAGGTTATCAAAAATACAGAACAGTTCAGAATATAAAAGATAGAGAGATGGTTTTTCATGAATTCTTCTCTTCCCTTGGGAAATTTCAACGGACATACGGGACTGACCTTGGTGCACTGGTAAAAACACACATTTTTTATACAAAAGTAAGAAACTACAATTCAACGCTGGAACTGGCACTCGATCCAAATAATATATCGACTGAGGTTTATTTCAAACTTATTGAAAATGTTAACAAAAACCTCAATAGATTTCATAGATACCTTAAAATAAATAAAAAATTACTGGGACTTGACACCCTTAAATACAGTGATCTTTACGTACCCGCTGTAAAATCCATAGATACAGAGTTTGATTATGACGAAGCTAAAGAAATGGTACTGAATGCTTTAAAACCTCTTGGACGGGAATATATTCAAACACTTAAAAGGGCATTTAATGAGAGATGGATTGATGTGTATCCAACAGAAGGGAAGCGTTCAGGTGCCTATTCCAATGGTAGTGCATACGATGTACATCCCTATATCCTTCTTAATTACACGGGCCAATATAATGATGTTAGGCGCAAAGGCTTAATGCAGAATGCAGAATGCAAATTGAAAAATGCAAAATCGTCTTTTGTCAGATTTGGCTTTTGTACTCAAAATGTATACAGAAATAAATTTGACTTTTGCATTTTGCAATCTTCATTTTTCAATTGCCGTAAGGCTATCTTACCCCTCGGGAAATCGCCTTCGGCGACTTCGTGAATACAAGATGTTAGGCGCAAAGGCTTAATGCAGAATGCAGAATGCAAATTGAAAAATGCAAAATCGTCTTTTGTCAGATTTGGCTTTTGTACTCAAAATGTATACAGAAATAAATTTGACTTTTGCATTTTGCAATCTTCATTTTTCAATTGCCGTAAGGCTATCTTACCCCTCGGGAAATCGCCTTCGGCGACTTCGTGAATACAAGATGTTAGGCGCAAAGGCTTAATGCAGAATGCAGAATGCAAATTGAAAAATGCAAAATCGTCTTTTGTCAGATTTGGCTTTTGTACTCAAAATGTATACAGAAATAAATTTGACTTTTGCACATTGCAATCTTCATTTTGCAATTGCCGTAAGGCTATCTTGCCCTTCGGGAAATCGCCTTCAGCGACTTCGTGAATATAAGACATAAGTACTCTTGCTCATGAGCCCAGTCATACAATGCATAGTTATTTTTCCAATAAAACCCAACCGTATTCCACTGCCGATTACCCAATATTTGTAGCAGAAGTAGCAAGCACCTTAAATGAAATCTTACTTTTCTTTGATCAATATCAAAAAGCTACAGATGACAATATAAAATTGTATTTACTAATGGAGTTTCTTGATGGTATGAAGGGTACTCTTTTTCGCCAAACTCAATTTGCAGAATTCGAACTTGAAATGCATAAAATAGCCGAAAAAGGCGGTCAGCTTACAGGAGACGTCTTATCCTCATTATATAAAAAAATTGTAAGAAAATACTATGGTCATGAAATGGGAGTTTGTTTTGTACCTGATTATATAAAGTACGAATGGGCTTATGTGCCACATTTCTATTATAACTATTATGTATATCAATACGCTACTTCATTTACCGCATCAATATCACTGTCAAAAGATATTTTAGAAGGAAATCAAGAATCTATCAAAAGATATATAAATTTCCTTTCATCAGGTGGATCAGATTATCCAATAAATCTCCTCAAAAAAGCAGGTGTCGACATGACTTCCGATGAACCATTCAACAAGACCATGGAATTTATGGACTGGGCTATGGATGAGTTAGGAAAAATAATAAACCAGTAAAATAAACCTAGTATTATGATTAAAAAGCATATTAAAGCGTAAGAAAGATCAAAAATGAAAATATACCAGTTAATCTTTTTTATTCTTGTTACATTGATTATTTTTACATTAGCCAATTACTACGTCATTAAAAAAATTTATAACACTACGGGTCAAAATATTGCTATATTGATAATTTTAATAATCCTTGCAATCTCATATCCAGCAGGGAAAATAATAGAAAGGACGATATCCGGCTTACTATCAAGACCAATTACCTATGTTGGTGTTCATTATATTGCTTTTTTGTGAATGTCTTTTTTATGTTAATTTTATTTGAAGTTATAAGACTATTTTTTTAATAGTAACAAATAGCACATTCACACAACTACATTTAAAGTTTTACAATACCTTTTTCAATGTTACACCATTATTAACAGCAATACTTATAACTATTTTAGGTTACCTTAATGCCTTCCAAATAGAAGTAAAGCATCTAAAATTGGATATATATAAAAACATAAAAGGCATTAACAGCCTGAAAATAGCTTTTTTGAGTGATCTTCATCTGGGGCTAACTGTTTCAAAATCCCATCTTGAAAAAATAGTAGAAGAGATAAACACACACGACCCGGATTTAGTTCTTATAGCTGGCGATTTGATTGATGAAGATATTTTCTACATTGATGACAATATCCTAAAACCTATTACAAATCTAAAGCCGAAATACGGAATATACACCTGCCCCGGAAATCATGAATATTATGCCGGTTTCAAAAGATCTATGGATTTCATTAAAAATAATAATATCAACGTTCTCACTGATGATGTACAACTGATTGATAATAAATTTTACATAGTTGGAAGACATGATAGAGCATCTACTCAAATGGGAATATCAAGAAAACCATTATCTGAAATTGTTAAATATATTGATAATCATAAACCTATAATTTTATTGGATCATACACCCACGGGATTAGATGAAGCCTCCAGCTTGAATATCGATCTACAACTCTCAGGACATACGCATCATGGACAGATATTTCCATTTAATTTTATTACAAGTCTGGTCTACAAGAAAAGCTGGGGGTATTTAAAAAAGGGTAATACCCATTTCTATATTTCAAGTGGTACTGGTGTCTGGGGACCACACATCAGAACTGGTAGCAACTCTGAAATAATCATAATAAATATAAATTTTAAAGCAAAATGAAACATAGATAAATTGACTTCATTTAAAGCAGTGTCATTATGAATTTATTCTAATTATGATTAAATTCTTTAGCTCTTTGAGGGGGCGAATGGATTCGACGGGATTGAAGGTGTAATAAACGGCGTGCCGTGGTTTCTCGGGAGTCCACGTAAAACAAACCTGAGGTTGGATAAGTGCCAACTACAACTACGCTGTTGCCTAAATTATAGGCAACCGTCCTTTCTGATCTTGCCTGCGGGTCAGAAAAGGGCGTCATTTAGCAGGCTAGTCCATTGCCTTTTTTCGCCGGGTAATGGGCGAAATTTCAGGTGAAATAGCCTTTCCGGAATTTGCCCGTTGATGAAGGAAAGGCGAAAACTTAACAATGGGCTACGCACGTAGAGGTTTATTCCACCTCTTTCTCGGACGAGGGTTCGATTCCCTCCGCCTCCACAATTTTAACTAAAAAGAAATGATAAATAATTTTCCCAGTAGTAATCGAAACTGTAGTTTCTTATTATTTTATCGTGGAAATTACTTATTCTATTTTGATTGTGCTCTAAAAACTTTAGAATTCGATTCGCATTATATACAGGGCTTTCATTAAAAGGGAGATAAATTACGCCATCTTTTGTGATTTCTTTGAAAACCTGCAAATCACTTGAAGCAATAGGAATCCTTGCAAGTCCACCTTCAAGAATTGTCATTCCAAACCCTTCGTCTTTACTTGTTATGAGGACAAGGTCACCGGCAAAATATAAGTCACGAACAATCATATTGTTTTTTTCTGGGGAAATATTAAGCTCCTTCATCAAATCGTTAAGAAACAAAACATTCTCATTCATACCTTTCTTATTAACTAATTTTTTTATTTCCCTGTAATATTCTTCACTATCGTCATCAATTACCAAACCTGTTATCAATAATATAACATCTGGATAGGTTAATTTAATTGATTCAATTATTTCTATAGATCTCTCAATGTTTTTTCTAACAAGAAACCTGACAGGAGATACGATAAAAGGGAATCTTGTTCTAATATCAACTCTTTCCAGTATTCCGTGTGTTTCGTCGCAGAATTTATAAAAGTCTGCATAATCAATCATATTCGGAACCACAATTATATCTTTCTTACTCAGTCCCATTATTTCAACCATTTGTCTCCGTCTTACTTCAGATATAGTTATATACTTTATGTTAGGACTGGTGAGTGCCTCTTTTAGCAAAACCCATGGACGCCTGTTATATAATCTACTCCTATACTCATCCATTGCCCATGCAAGGTCATGCACCCATATATAAAATTTTTTACCTGGATTTTTCTCTATGAAATTAAATAAAGCTTCCGTCAGTATAAGATTATTGGGCATAGTCATTACATTATGAATAATAATATTTTGTATGTTTCCTATTTCAGCTTCAACTTTACGCTGAATCTGTGATAATCGATATTCATAGTTTTCTGGCAGTGACCCAAGTTTCAATACGCGTTGAATATTCCGTATTGCAGAGTGGTTGGGACTAAATTCAGGGACAATACTCGTTTTGATATTATGGTCTTCTATTTTACCCTCACCTGCCAGAAGGGTAACCAGATAACCTTTTTTTGCAAATAGTTCTGAAAATGGTTTAAGTAAAGTTTCAACACCCCCTACAACGGGTGGTAGTGTATAATGAATTATTAAAACCTGCTTCATCGAATCCTCCCTACAATTTCCAAAAGGAATATAAACAAAAATCAACTATTATGCACATATAAGAAGTTTATTGTACAAAGCAATAGAATTCTGTTGAAATTATAAAGCATAGATAAAGGTACCGCATTTTATATTTTACATTTTGATTTATCATAGATTTCTATATATTCGTTTAATACCTTCTAAGATAATAATAAAATCATAATTTTATTTACCTGTTTCTCATCTATTCATACAAGGTTATCGTTTTGGAAATTTATGTGAATATCCAGAATTTGGGGCTTCATAGCAGATTAGTGAATGGGAAAAATGAAGGGACTTGCTGATTGTTGGAGATATCCTGATTATTTCTCTGCTTAAACTCTTCAATTTCCCTAATATCAGGAAAATAAAAAAAACTTGCTAAACATAGTAATTTGTTCCTATATTTAAAAAAATTGTAAGGTGATGTTTAAATTAATAATAATATAATAGCATATAAAAAATATGGGTGAATAAAAGAAATTATTCCAAATAGTAACTTTCAATTAGGAATTAGGAAGAGATATTTTATATTAGTTCAGAAAGTATAAACTCGGAGCAAATGAATGGGTGTCTACTCCGGATAGGGCAAGAAATAATCTCAAAAGAGATTATTATCAGTCAGACCAAAAAATAATTAGAAAATTCATTAAATCAAATTGAGAGGAGAAAAAGATGAAGCACTTCAAAAATGTTTTAGTACTATCAATACTTTTCATAGGTATTGTATCAATGCTTTGGATTATAGGTTGTGAAAATGAAAGTTCAGTAACTGATTTTCAACAACAGGAATTCTCTAACCCTTATAATTGTGTCGGCAAACAACATAATGAGGGACTAGCCTATGTTTATGATAATCTTAAAACCATAGAATTGACAAAGGAAAATTTTCTTGATGCTTCAATTATCCAAATCACTAATTATCTCCAATTACATGGATTCTCAGATGTAGATTATTTTATAAATCTTGGAGTTAATATCGCAAAATATCATAATAGAACGTTTTGCAAAGCTACTTCAACATGGGATTCGGCTTTAGACTCGGTGATAGAAACCAGTGGATTTTCAGATAGGCAAAAATTCTACCTTCGTAGATTAGATGAAGTTTCTGAAATGGATATTCCTATTGAATTAATATCTGATTCACTTAATTTGATTGGAGCGCAAGCATATACTGAATTGGGCGATAGTTTAGCAACAGTAGTGTTAATAGCCGCATCTGTAATGCAGAATTCTTTGGAATATTGGTATACGCATGGAAAAGAATGGATAGATTTACTTTCAGACAAAGATGTTACACTCGGTAAAGTAGCTGCTGGCTGGTTTGATTGGCGTGGTGTTGTTAAATACGATGTTGCTGGTGCTTTGGGAGGTGCAGTTGGTGGATTAATAACTGGAGGTCCAAGTGGCATATTGGTTGGAGCAGGTGCTGGAGCGGCAACAGCCTCAATCTCTAATGCTGCTTACCAAATTGTGGATCATTTTTTTTAAAGTTCATTTAAAAATAAGTAGAAGACTTGATAGAAACGAGTCTTCTACTTAATTATCAAAGTGACAAATATAATATACAAGGACCATTTGATATGTTGAAAAGATTAATATTATCAACTTTTGTATTTTTTATATTAATGAACATTATGAGTGTAATTTTCATTTATCCAGGAAATTATTTAAAATCGGTCACTGCATCATTTTTTTCATCATTGTTATTCTTTCTATTTCAGTTGTTGTTCATGAAAGCTCGACTTAAGAAGTAATGATACAACCTGTAACTTTATGTCCACCTAAGAAATAAAAAGATTTGAGTACACGTAAGATAACTCTTGAAAGATGATATAAGATAAAATGACTGACATGTTGTTTGAAATAATGGATTAAATATTAATATTAATATTATCGTAGTAGAAATTTATTGCAAAGATGAAAATTCTATACATTAGTTAAAACAAAAAAGCTAACTCTATATCCACACAGCAGAAAAAGCTGTTCGATCAATTTTGTCTGATTCAGGGACATGGTATACACTTTGAGAAGGCATTTTGCAATAATCTAAGCTGAAAAGATCAAGTATTACAGGTTTAAATTTAATGAGTTTGTTATAATCAATTTTGCTTTTACCACCTGCTTCATAAGCTATTTTTAGTGGAGTAACACCTCCTTTATATCTGTTAATTCTGAGTGTGTTAAAGTAAACCATATATGTATAGCATTTCCCATGGGGATCCACAGGATAGACAAAAGATCAAGGCTATCTTTATAATCCTCAATGTCAAAGAACTCATCTTCTATAATTCGATGGAAAGCCTCTACATCGCTGTTGTAAGTCTTTTGTCCAGGTGGTATTCTTGAGTGATATACGTTATATCTTTTCAGCATTTTCTCAAATGGACTCAGTCTCTTTATAGATGAAACAGGATTCTTTCTGTTGTATACAATTACAAATTCACTACCATTGTCAGTCTGAACTGTAATCTCTTCGAGATTTACTCCACAACTTTGTAGGTGTTCCAATATAACTTTTGCAAAAATAGAAGCATTTGTTGAAGTATTCTCTCTGGCGAAACTCACAAAAGCTAAACCAGTCCTCACATCTCTTGCTGTATACATATATCCAGGAAATGATGAAATATAGTCTCATAGAGATCCCTATGGGATAGGGATAATACTTCGGTATATCTTTTCTCATAGAGATCCCTATGGGATAACTCTTTTGTATCTATCTGTATTAACTCAAATAACTTCAATCTCTTCTTTACCTCTCTTAAATCCCTCTTAACAACATGTTTCTTCTTACGTCTCCTTATTAGCCCATTCTGTTTCAGAACTCTGTATATAGCTCCTGTACTGCAGGGAATTTTAAATTCTTCCTTGATTCTGTAAGGACCTAAATATGGATGAGCCCTCCTTATCTCCAGTATCCTCTCCTCTAACTCCAAAGGTATCTTCCCTGGGTTGCTCCTCGGTGCCCTCGACCTATCTAAAAGCCCTTGTAACCCCTCCTCCCTGTACCTATTTAACCACTTATACACTGTCTTCCTTGTCGTTCCAAATAACCTCGCTGTCTTACTTACTCCATTCTTTAAAGCTGACTCTACCATTTCCCTGTGCAAATTATAACTATTTTTCATATCTTTTATCAGTTGACAATATCTTATTACCATGGGCTCTCTCCTCCTTCTTATATCCATCAAAACTTACACGGAGAGAGCCCTCTTCTTCAATCCCCTCTATCAAACCTACTCCATCTCCTTCTACTATCCTTCTAACCTCTATCAATCTCTCATCTGTTAGCCTCTTAATCTCTCTTATCCCTATCAACCCCATTAATCTCCTTAACTGTATACCATGTGAATGAACTGTACA
>JACDNV010000027.1 GCA_017656425.1 Candidatus Neomarinimicrobiota bacterium
TCTTAGCCATCTAGCTATCTCGCTATCTAGCCGTCTAGCCATCCAGCCATCCAGCAATCTCGCCATCTCAATCGGATGAGATTGCCACGCTCGCTTACGCTCACTCGCACTGACAGAAGATAATCCACATACACTTGCAACCATATCTGAGAATTAGTATATTTAAGTTGCATTAACTATTGAGGTCGAAATGCCTGTTGTAACAGTTAAAAAGCCTTTAAGAGAAAAACTCGGGGATGACGGCATAGAAGCTTTAGTCGAACTTATAAACGAAGCACAGAAAGAAACTAAAAACAACGTAATCCAATTCGTCGAAGAAAAATTCGAAAAAAGACTCTCCGAAGAATTGGCTAAGGTAAGAGTTGAACTTACAGGAAGAATCGAAGGAGTAAGAACTGAACTGAAATCCGAAATCGAAAGCCTGAGAAGCGAAATGAAATCCGAAATCGAAAACCTGAGAAGTGAAATGAAATCTGAAATCGAAGGACTAAGAACCAACGATGAAAGGATAAAAACTGAGCTTATCGAAAGAATAGAGAAAAAACATTCAGACACTGTTAAATGGATGTTTATCTTCTGGGTTGGGCAGATTGGTGCTATCCTAGGGATACTCTTTGCCTTCTTTAAAGGTTAATTCAAGAGTTAAAAAGTTCAACGTTCGACGTTCAACGTTATAGGGTTCAACGTTTGAGAGTTCAATGTTGCCTTCCCACAAATGCGGAACATAGAACTTTGAACTCTACCATATCCCGTTCGCAATGACATCAACCTGTCGTTGCTAGGAGTCCCAACTGGACGACGAAGCAATCTACAATGCTAAACACTTGATGGCTCAAATGTTCACTACATCGACCATGCAAAGTAGATTGCCACGCTCACTTACGTTCGCTTGCAATGACATGTTTGCAAGCATATATATAATCTTCGTAATAACAAAAAACATTAAAAACTTTATAAGTTACTACTTTTTTACCGTACAACAAACCCAATCATGTCTAAATAATCATTTACCGTTAATATTAATAATTTTCTCTTTGCAGGATATTTCTCAAAAAAATCCTTCTGTTTATCTTCCATATTTCTTCCATATTTTACTTCCAGTATGGTATCATCCCAGTAAAAATCAATCTCAATTCCATCCTGATATATGTAAAAAGGTTGTTTTTCTTTAATTGACAGATATACAAGATTTTCAAAAATCGCTCCTTTATCCCTGAATCCATTAAAAAGATTTCTAATACCAACATCAGCCGCATAAATCTTCCGGGGAGATTTAATTCTTTCATTTAATTTACCTTTACGTTCGACAAGATGTATCAGGTAAGTCTTGCGAAAGTACTCAAGATACCTCCTTGCTGTATCCGGAGAAATATCAAGAATCCTTGCAATCTTATTAATACTTACCAGTTTCCCGACTCTTTCCATAATCAACCTGCAAAAATCTTTTACCATACCTACATCTCGAATTCCAAATGCAGAGACTATGTCCTTATAAATAACACTCTCAATTAAGTTATCAAGATAATTGATATCACCTGTTAAAACATACTCAGGGATTCCACCATTTTTCATATATTCTTCAAAATACGACTCCAGCAGATAGGTTTGTGATCTTTTAATGGTTATACTTTTAAATTGCAAATACTCACGAAAATCAAGGGGCATGATTTCTATTAGTCGTGCTCTTCCTGTCAACATAGCTCTGGTATCATTTAGTATTGTCGCCGAAGAGGAAGAGGCAAAAATCTTTACATTTTCCGAATCATAAAGATTTTTTAATTCCTGATGGATATTTGTTCGACACCCTGCCTCATCAAAAAAAACGTACACCTTTTGCTCAAGTGGAATTTTGAAAATCTTACGATACTCCCTCAATATTTCCATAGTGGAAAACGGTTCTAAGGGGATTGAATCCAAGGAAACGTAGAGGATGTGCTCAGGTTTAACATCTTTAAGTAATCTAGAAATCATAAGTTTCATAATAGAGGTTTTGCCGACTTTTCTTAATCCTGTTATCAGGATTATATCTCTATTCTTCAAATCACTTTCTAAATAGCGAATATATTTTTCTCTTGGAATAAGAGATAGTGAATATTCACCCTCCCACCATGGATTATATTTGAACAACTCCTCTGATATGTTAATCATTTTATACGACAAACTCGCTCATATCGTATAAATATCGACAATATTATACGATGTATTCGTATATATATCAACAAATTTTTGTTAGCCTGATAGCCTGACAGCCAGTTGGCCAGTTAGCTTGTTATCCTGACAGCTAGTTAGCTCGATAGCTTGATAGCTTGACAGCCAGTTAGACCATTTACCTCTCAGCCATCCAGCTATTTCGCAATCTATCTATCTAGCCATCCAGCCATCTCGCCATCTCAAACAGATGAGATTGCCACGCTCGCTTATGCTCGCTCGCAATGACTGTATCACGTCGTTGCGAGGAGTCCCATAGTGACAACGAAGCAATCTACAATGCTAAATGCTCGATGATTCAAATATTTACCATCTTGTCCATGCAAAAGAGATTGCCACGCTCGCTTACGCTCGCTCGCAATGACAGAAGGGCTTACCTGCGAACAACAAAGCAACCTTTATCAACGAAAAATAAAAAAGCCCCGAAAAGGGGCGACCCAGCAGCGTGTTAGCTTGTTAGCCTGTTGGCTTGATAGCCAGTTAGCTTGATAGCTCGTTAGCTTGTTAGCTTGTTAGCCAGTTAGCTTGACAGCCTGTTAGACCATTTACCTCTTAGCCATCTCGCTATCTAGCTATCTAGCCATCTAGCCACCCAGCCTCTTTCACCCTCTTATAGAAACTCCACAACCTCTTACTCAACTCATTCTTAAGAAATTCAAGCTCCTTAAAATCACTATTTTTAATGTAACCAAGCCTAAGGGAAAAATCTATAAGGTACTCTGCCTCAGCTAATGAACCGATTGCTATATTTACAAATCTCGCAAGCTCCCTATCACCCTTCCTTGAATAACCTTCAACAATATTTAATGGAACCGATAATGCCGCTCTTCTCAATTGAGATGTAATCCCAAAAATTTCATGCTTTGGAAATAACCTGGTTATACTGTACACTTCAAAAGCAAACTTATCAGCTAACTCCCAGACTTTAAGACTTTTATAGTTCATTTTGGCCTATTGGCTTGTTAGCCAGTTAGCCTGTTAGCTTGATAGCTTGTTGGCCAGTTAGCTTGACAGCCTGTTAGCTGGTTAGCTCGATAGCTAGTTAGCTTAATAGCCTATTAGACTACCTCTTACCTCTTAGCCACCCAGCTATTTAGCCATCAAGCCATCTCGCTATCTCGCTATCTAGCCGTCTAGCTATCCAGCTATCCAGCCATTTCGCCATCTAGCCATCCAGCCACATTCAGTACGCATTCGGTACGCGGAAGGTTATCATCTGTAAAACGGTCTTGCCTATTATTTTCAGGTCAAGCAGGAAACTCCAGTTCTCGATATACCAGATGTCAAGCTCTGTGCGCTTTTTCATCAGCTTAAGGCTCTTAGCACTTCCACGGCACCCCACAAAGCTCACATCCACAACCCATATCGGCATCTACTACATCAATTTTTCTTTTATATACTCCTTTATAGCATGATTTATAATCAAGTGGCTATCTTCTATTCTCTCCATAGATTCAGAGGGAACAATGACAACAATATCAGCAATCTCTGCGAGTTTTCCTCCTTCCATACCATTATAATTTCCTGTCATTCCAACAGTTACACATCCTCTAGATTTCGCAAACTCAATAGCTCTTAGCACATTGGCAGAATTTCCAGAACCGCTATACGCTATAACAACGTCACCTTCATCGAGATAGGTCTCCAACTGGGCAACAAAAATATTATCATAGCTGGTATCATTAGCCCATGCTGTTACAAGAGTCGAATTGTCCGTCAGACACAAAGTCCTGACCCCTAACTCTTTACACCAATCACCCGCAGAATGCGATGGAGTTGCCGCACTTCCACCGTTACCAATCAGGAAAACTTTCTTACCCTTCCTCTTTGCCTCACAGATCAACTCTGCAATGCTAATCAGTACATTACTGTCTACTCCATCAAGTTCTCTACACAGGTTCTGAAAATAATCTTTAAAGAAATTTATCATTGATCTCGCATCTTTTTCAAAAAATGTCACTTCCAATAGTTACGCTTTATATTAAATATGATCTTACTCCCATCTGGTTCAAGCATAAAAGGTAGTTCACGATATTCTTTTAATGCTTTTCTTACCGAATTCTGCTTCTCCCTGGGCACATACAGCATCAGGAAGCCACCTCCTCCTGCTCCGCAAACCTTACCTCCCAAAGCGCCAGCGTTAATAGCTTTCATATACATATCATTTATAGTCTCATTACTTATTTTATTATCAAGTTTCTGCTTCAGTAACCATGCTTCATGCAAAATTTGGCCGGCTCTATCGAAACTATAACCATTCTCGAGTACGGCTTTAAACTCATCGACCTGATCTCTCATACGTCGAAGGATATCAAAATTTTTCCTTGTATTCTTCTTCTGGTCTTTCAAGATAAAAGATGATTTCCTCGTCATGTTTGTAAAAAATAAGAGAATATTCGATCCAAATACTCTTCGATCACCATTGGATATATTTACATTTTTGACAGTAACACTACCATCAGGATGAAAGATAAACTCTTTTAGCCCCCCATATGCAGCTATATACTGATCCTGCTTACCAATGGGCCTTCCAAGTATATCTATTTCGATCTGACATGCTTCACGAGCGAGTCTTTCTGCAGTAACTTGTTCTCCTTTATACGCATACAAAGCATTAAGCAACCCAACTATAACGCTACTACTACTTCCTAAACCTGAACCCTCGGAAGGTATATCAGCAAGAGTCGTAATCTCAACCCCTTTTTCTACTCCCGTCGTCCTCATAGCTTCGCGAACTAGATCATGCTTTATCTGTGATACATCCTCTATGATCTCTTTCCGGGAGTAGTTTATATATATCAAGTCATCAAAACGCTCCTTGACTATCACATAAATATACTTATCAATTGCAGTTGATAGAACCTTCCCATCTTCAAGTTTCCAGAAATCCTCCAGGTCAGTCCCACCGCCAACAAACGAAATGCGTAAAGGTGTCTGAGATATAATCATCGTTTACCCTATAGACTTGCGAATGATATTTAATCTCTTCATTCTTTCAACAGAATTTCCCACAACATCATAATTAGGTTTGTACAACTCCAGATACTCCTTATACTCCAATATTGAATCTTCTACAGATCTCTTCGGCTCCCAGCCAAGTCTTCTTAACTTCGATATATCAGACAAAATATGCCGTGTATCACCATATCTATATGAACCATCTCGGATAGGTTCAATACCGGCCTTATACACTCTATCTACCATCTCATAGAACTCATTAATCGTTACAGCCTTCCCACCACCAACATTAAAAACTTGATAGTTAGCTTCATCTTTTTCCATTACCAAGAGATTGGCATCAACTACATCGTGAATATTTACAAAATCCCTAATTTGATTTCCATCTTCAAATATTATAGGAGGCTTCCTTTGATACAGAGAAAGAGAAAATACTCTCATAGCGCCTGAATATGCATTGTAAAACGACTGTCTGGCACCTTGAACTATTGAATACCTTAACGCCACAGAAGGAATACCATATCTTTTACCAAGATTTATACATATGCTCTCCTGAGCATACTTAGACATCGCATATTGATTCTGTGGCTTTATCTTATCTTCAGGAGTAGGTAAATACTGCATATAGCTGCCACAAAAAGGACAGTGATGCTCCCAATCACCTTTTGATAATTGTTCCTCCAGTCTAATATCAGGAATTATCTCTCCATGTTTATTGCATCTATAAAGTCCCTCTCCCAATACTGCTTGCGACGATGCCACTATAACCTTTTTAACAGGCAGTTTTTTTTCAACAATAATCTCATAAATCAATGCCGTACTCACTGCGTTAACATGGAAATATGTACTGAAATCAGGTAAATAATCCTGGTATGCCGCAAAATGAAAAACTATATCAACATCTTCCAGAGCATATTCCATCAATCTCTTATCACGGACATCACCAAAGATAAACTCCGCATCCTGAGGGATATAATCAGGTTTACCCCACATATGGACAGGTTTCTGAAGGTTATCAACTATTTTTACATCGTAACCTTCTTTTAACAATCTATCTACAGTATGAGAGCCGATAAAACCAGCTCCACCGGTTACTAATATCTTCATTTTGAATTAATACCTAACTTTTACTGAATTTTGAATTATTAATGTTGAATGCTTACCGTGTAAGGAACCTGCGACTGAACAGGGCTGAATTATTTGAATAAGTTCTTTGTCTTTTATAAATGCTTCAGATTCTCTCATTTATGACTGAATAAGTTTTTTCGATTTTTCATCATCTTTTCCACCTTTTAGATTGTGCAGCTTGTGCTTCATTAATATTTGCACCAATTGTGGATTTTAAAACTTGCTTTGAAATTACCATACTCATACTCTTGAGGTAATTTATTGTTCAACTTGATAATTTGCAATGAAAAATCAAAACACTTATCAACTATCAAATTCCCCCATTTATCCCTTTACATCACAAATAATCGCTTTCTTTTATCTTTTTCATTCAATATTCTATCCATATCCTCTCGGATGCTTTTTGTGCCATTCCCACGCTGATCTTATTATACTTTCCAAATTCGCAAATTTAGGTTTCCACCCTAATTCTTTTTGAGCCAATTCTGATGAAGCAATTAACACAGCCGGATCCCCGGGTCTGCGAGGACCGAATTCCCAATTTATTTTTCTCCCAGAAACTTTTTCCACCATCTGCAGAACTTCCAGATTAGTAAATCCCTCACCGTTTCCCAGGTTATATTTTCCACTCGGGTGCTCATCCAGATTATCCAGAGTCAAGATATGCGCCTGTGCCAGATCAATCACATGGACATAATCCCGTACACAGGTTCCATCCTTAGTGGGATAATCATTTCCAAATATAAAAAATTTATCCCTCTGCCCCAGCGCTGTTTGAATAATAACCGGTATTAAATGACTTTCGTGTTTGTGAGCTTCTCCCAATTTTTCAGACGCACCTGCTGCATTGAAATAGCGAAAAGTATTAAATTTTAGGCCATAAGCTTTATGGTACCAATCTAATATATGTTCAAACATCAGTTTTGATTCACCATAGGCATTAATAGGTCTCTGAGGGTGCTTTTCATCAATTGGAACATACTGCGGTTCTCCAAAAGTTGCTGCCGTAGAAGAAAAGATAAAGCGATTGCAATTATGTTCAAGCATTACATTAAGCAGGGTGATTCCATTGACCACATTATTTTTAAAATAAATTTTTGGATTGGTCATGGAAAACTCAACTGTCGTTTCCGCCGCAAAATGCATAACAGCATCTATTTTATGATTATCAAATATATTATTCAATAAATTCACATCTCCAAAATCACCTTCATAAAAAACAGCTTTTGGCAATATAGCTTCTCGATTACCCTCTTGAAGATTATCAATTACAACGACTGAGTAATCTTTTTTTAGCAATTCCTCAACAACAATACTGCCAATATAACCTGCCCCACCTGTAACCAATATCTTCATATCCCATTCCTCCCTGAATTGCCTTTATACTTTTTATTATATACAAAACTCAACAACCTCCCCGCCATCTGGCGGATTGGATTCATCATTAAAAACTTGTTTTATTGTTTTTAATTCAACATTCAAAATTCAGCATTCATCATTTCTAATACGCCCCTTCTCTCTTCAACACCTTCCACACAGTTTTTACAATAATAATATCCATCCAGATGGACCAGTGGTCGATGTAGAACATATCCATTCGTACCCTTTCTTCATAACTGGTGTTCTGGCGGCCATTGACCTGCCAGAAGCCGGTAATGCCGCCCGGCTTTACTGAAAGTCGCTTCCGGGCCCATTGACCGCATTTTTCGAGCTCGGATTTCACGATCATCCGCGGCCCCACCAGGCTCATCTGGCCTTTCAAAACGTTTAAAAACTGAGGAAATTCATCCAGGCTGTATCTCCTCATGAACCTTCCAACCCTGGTAAGGCAGGGGGCATCCTTCAGTTTATAATTTTTCTCGAAGGCTCGCTTGAGCTGGGGATTGGTGTCGAGAATCTCATCGGCATTGATCTTCATAGAGCGGAATTTGAAGGCATCGAATTCGATTCCTACTTTGCCAATTACCTTGAGTAAATAGATAACTGGTCCACCACTTTCAAGCCAGATGAGAAGGCGAGAAAGGCACACCTGCCCTTCAGTCATACTGCTCCATCTCCCTTAATCACTGCTGGAATTGTTTTAATCAAGATCTTTAGATCTAACCAGAGTGACCGGTGATCAATGTAATACATGTCTAGTTCAACTCGCTTTTCGTATGGCAGTTTGGATCGTCCGCTCACCTGCCAGAGGCCGGTTAGTCCAGGCTTTACACTGAGAAACTTCTCTTTGCAGTAGCCGTAATGCTTTTCAAGTTCAGGAGGGATGACATCCCGCGGGCCAACAAGACTCATCTCGCCTTTCAGGATATTGAAGAACTGCGGTAGTTCATCTAAGCTGGTTTTTCTCAAAAACTTTCCCACTCTCGTTACTCTGGGATCATTGCGAATTTTATAATTCGATTCATATTCTTCTCGTAACTTAGGGTTGCTTTCTAATAATCTTTGCAGAACCTCCTCACCGTTGGGAATCATGGTGCGGAACTTGTATTTAATAAAGAACGAACCATTTTTGCCCAATCTTTTGGTCTTATGAATTACAGAGCCTTTAGAATCTATCTTGATAGCGATAGCGATAAGCAACCCTACTGGGAAAAGGAAGATAATCGCCACTAACGAGAGCAAAATATCAATAGCTCTCTTTATTTTCTCATAATATAGACTCATCCTGCACCATTTATAGTACTCTTTAAACATATCTAAAATTTAGTCTATTTTATGAAATTTTACCACACATATCCAGTTTTCTCAACAGATATCACTCAAACAACAACTTCTCAAACTCACTTACAATTTTATTAATATCAAAATTTGACTCTGCATATTTTCTCGCATTTCTGCCTAGCTCTTTACGCAAGTCTTCATCATTCATTAATAATTTAATACTTTTCAAAAAGCCAGCTCTATCATTTGGTTCTGAAATCAATCCAGCCCCACTTCTATCAATTATCTTAGATGCCAAGTTGTCAAGCGGGACTGAAAGGACTATAGGTCTACCTGCACACATATAAGCAAGTATTTTCGAAGGAACTGAAAAAATTCCCGCATCCCTTTCCAAAATCGCAATCAAAATGTCAGCAGTAGCAAGCACATAAGGTAAGTCAGCATACTGCTGAAAAGGCATTATAATTAAATTGTCGAGCTCATTTTTATTTTTATTACTTATCAGATAATCTGCTCCTATCCCCTCAGAAATAACAACTACTCTCACTCTATCAAAATCTCTAACTTCTTTAGCTAAGTATAAAATTAAATCCGGATTATGCTTCAAACCCAAAGTACCGGAATATATTATATTGAAAGTACTGTCTAAACCATACCTAATAGACCATTTATTACTTTTCGTCAGCAATGGGATCTCTTCAATTGGAGCCCAATTATAAATAACCGAAATATTGCCAGCATCAATCCCCCAATCCCTAATGATGTCAACAAATTCATCCGCAATTACAACAATTTTATCACTCCTCCTTAGCAGAGTTTTCTCCATATTAATAAAGTACTTACCAACACACGCGCCTATCACGCTATTTTTTCTAGAAAAGATATTTAATAAAGCTATACCATATAGATCCTGAACCCAGAAAATAAATCTTTTGTTATTCCTTAACGAATACCTAACTAAAACATCTTGAATCCACAAAGGTGTATTAGAAGAAATTATAACATCAGGATTAATAGTAATAATCTTCTTCAGCAGCATTTTAGAATATCTAACTTCTTGAAAATACCTTCTGATCAAAGAATATTTTTTAATTTTCCTTTTTGTTGAGATTTCTTCTATATGGAAATTATCAGGATCATTGGTAGTTTTGTCAAGATTGCCATGGGGACTGGTAATATCTCCAGAATAAATATGGTACACACAATATCCTCTCTCCGCAAGTTTTCTACTTAATTGAACCTGAAAAGGATGTCCAGCGTAATCGTGAACGATAATTATCATTTATTTAATAATTCTACCTAATTTTAAATCCAATTATAGTTTTTTTAAAGTCCTTTGCATAGTGGTCAATTTGGTTTTCAACCAAATTTTTTTAAATAATTATCGGAAGTTCCGCCTTTAACGTCCAATGGCCCTGGGATATGTTTTATCTTTTTTATTAGCAATATCCATTATGATCTTAGCAAGTTCTTTAATAATAACCATTCTTCTGAACCCATCCCGGAAAAGTTTTCCCATTCATGTTCATTATCCGGCATCATAGGATTTGCTAATTCCCCTTAAGTTTTAGAATTGTTAGAATTTTTTTGTTTGTATTCTAGGTAACAAGCAGATTAGGAATTAAAAAATCTTTTTTAAACAGTATTTAATTAACCATTCACATACATTCAAATTAATCATTGATGAATTGTGCATAATATAAGCATCATTCTCACCGGAAAAAACAAAACCAGCTCCTCCCATATCAGCCGCCAATTGATATACCTCATCAAAACCTTTATCTCTGTCTATTAAAACTTCCAAACCCTTCTTCATCTTCAAATCCTGATTAGGAACAATTAAAACCCCCTGTACAACTTCAGGATCTCTAAGATTACCAATAATAAATTCATCTGCTTCAGTGGGTGAAAACTCCGGATATTTCAAATCAACTCCACGGACCCAATATCCTTCAGATTTCAGTCTCTTGACCAAATGGCTTCCGATAAAACCACCTGCACCAAGCACTAATGCTGTCTTCATTACATTTCCTCCTGTTTTTAACTACCTTCATAAAGCTAATTAGTCGTTCCTAAAAAATTTGTTTTTAGAAGTTTATTAACTGATATGCTAAAACGGAAATGAAACCTTTATCTGAATTAACAACTTCTTAGATTTCTCGCTCATGTTTCTCAGGACAAAAAATAAAAAATATAGCATAGCTGCGAAGAACCTTCTAATATTGTAGCCAAATGCACAGAGAAGAGCATTAATTCTATCTCTTTATTCTCCTTTGAGATAGTTCCTTCCCATACAGTTATCATGTTTTAAATGACTTATTATCGGTTCTATAGCTGACCTACGCTTCATATACATACACATCTAGCGACTTATCTTTCTATACGATTTCCCACGTCTGCTGATCTTTATCTCAATCTCTCCTTTATAATTGTGCCCTATATATCCCCTATCACAATATGCTTCACGAGGAGTCTTCCACGTCAATCGCTCTACCTGAGAAAATACCTATTCTAATGTATGTCCCTCATATGGATTTCCATGAAAGGCCAATATACCTATGATCCAGTTATCTCCTGAGGTTGAAACAATAATTACCTTATTGCTAAATTCATATCTTTTATGAACCTTATCCTTAGATATGTATTCTACTTCTATGACATGAATCGAATAAATCTTATTTTTATCTCAGAGGGATCCTTTATACTATCTCTCTCCCGAACTAATAGTTGATATGCCAATTCTATAAATCCTTTAACTCCTGATCTGGAACATCTACCTTACGGTGTATATCCCTTACTACCCTATCCAAATAAGTATTCAATTCCCCGGTCTCCTTACTGGCACACTTCATATGCTTTGCATAGAAATACCTACCCTGCTTGACTAAGGCTCTTTTACTCAAATGTTATAACTATGCCGAATTTTATACCTATCTTCTACGCCTCATTTACGAATTTCTCACGCATCTTGTGGTATAACTTTGTGTCTGTGGGATAGGTGATAGCCTTCTCTTATACCGTTGTATCAACATTAACCTTATTGAAATGTCTAACCTTTATGAGTTCACAACTCATATACATCTGAATAATTACCTGTAACAATTTCTCTATACCTCGAGAACCTATCCTCCTACACCACTTTACCAAACTGGTAGGATCAATAGGATATTCATGTGTAAAATACTCATATCCAGTAAAATATTGCTAATCTCGATGGAATCTCTTCAAAATATGGATCTTCTATAAACTGTTCAACTACCGATTCTTCACTCTCGCTATATGTGTGTTTCAGATAGTATAAGACTACCATAAGTCTTATCGGCTTAGTCGACCTCCCCTTACCTTCCGAATAATACTTACCAAACTCATTTCCTCCCAAAGGAATGCCTTCGGCAAAAAAATGACCAATCGATTCTTTTTGCCAGCTTAACCAATGGATACTCTCTACCGAATATAACATCCAGGCATGATTGAAATAACTTAAGAGTTGAAGTATATTTTTTAT
This sequence comes from Candidatus Neomarinimicrobiota bacterium, assembly GCA_017656425.1. Taxonomy (NCBI): domain Bacteria; kingdom Pseudomonadati; phylum Fidelibacterota; species Fidelibacterota bacterium. The sequence goes on from JACDNV010000027.1 coordinate 12,461, forward strand.
TTAACATAAATCACCAGATTTTTTGATCATTTCTAATATTTCTGGTTATTTATGCAATAAATATCAAGATCTAAATACTTATATTTATAATATGTTAGAAAATATTTCAGGGAAGACTATCTACCAATAACTCTAATTTTAAGGCGCTTATTTCTACTGCAAACCAATAGGCTTCCTTATTAGATATTATAGTGATAGCCTTAAAATTAAAGCAAAGATCTTATTAGTTTTTCTTTTTCATCATTTTGTTGAAAAGCTTTTTACGGAATAATTTATAATATACGTTATCAATCTCCTCGTATATTATCCTAAAATTTAAATGATATCTCATTAAATGTTAATTATTATATTTTTTCCTAAAGATAATTTCCCTAATGAGAGTAGGCTTTTGAATACTTCTTCTAAGTATTATTTTCCTTCTTTTATATACATAATGAATATTCTTTATAATATAGTTTATATATCTAATTGTTCTGGGTTCAAATATAATTGTATATAATAATGTTTGAAACATTCTGCAAACAATAAATACTATATCCAATAATATATTTACAAAATACTCGTTACTAAATAATACAACTAACTCATTTTTTTTTGAATGGTACTTTAAATAATCATCAATATTCTCTCTATTATCTTTTCTAAATGTTCTTGGATGTATAGCAATGCATTGAGGTGCAAAAACGGTCTTCCATCCTCTGTGTATAGATCTCCAAGATACATCCCAATCTTCCTTATGCATAAAAAAACTGGAATCAAAAAAATTACCGTTTATTTTAATATCCTCAATCATTTTTCTCCTATAAAGAGGTAATGCTCCATCTGCACCAGCTACCTCTTCTGTATATAAGTCAACTTCACCTAATTCTCTATTGTGATATCTTAAAGAAAAGGTTCTATCTTTGTTAAGATTAAGGCCAGCTCCATCTATAATACAATGGGTATCATTGATACAATTCTGCAATAATAAACCGCATAGAGTACCAATACTGCTATCTTGGTCCATTATATTTAAAGCATTATGTATATAATTTGGCAACATTATAACATCGGGATTAACTAATAATATATATTCACTACTCGTATTATTAATAACGAAATTATGTCCCCCACAATACCCTAAATTAATATCTGATTTTATTAACTCAAATCTACTATCTTTAAATCTTTCTATCAGCTCATAAGTATTATCACTGGAATTATTATCAAAAACTACTATCTTATAATTATTATAATTTTGACTTAAAATTGAACTAATGCACTTTTCTATTACTCTTGCACTGTTATATGTAACAATCGAAATTACTAACTTGTACATATATTAATAATTAGTCGTCCCTGAAAAAATTGTTTTTAAAAGTTTATTGACTGATATGCTAAAACAGAAATGAAACCTTTACCTGAATGAACAATTTTCTGGATTTCTCGCTCATGTTTTTCAGGACAAAAAATAAAAATGTAGAAAAGCTACGAGGAACTTTCTAATATTGTAGCCAACTGCACTGAGAAGAGCATTAATTCTATCTCCTTCTTCACCTTTGAGATAGTTCCTTCCCATACAGTTATCATGTTTTAAATGACTTATTATCGGTTCTATAGCTGACCTACGCTTCATATACATACACATCTAGCGACTTATCTTTCTATACGATTTCCCACGTCTGCTGATCTTTATCTCAATCTCTCCTTTATAATTGTGCCCTATATATCCCCTATCACAATATGCTTCACGAGGAGTCTTCCACGTCAATCGCTCTACCTGAGAAAATACCTATTCTAATGTATGTCCCTCATATGGATTTCCATGAAAGGCCAATATACCTATGATCCAGTTATCTCCTGAGGTTGAAACAATAATTACCTTATTGCTAAATTCATATCTTTTATGAACCTTATCCTTAGATATGTATTCTACTTCTATGACATGAATCGAATAAATCTTATTTTTATCTCAGAGGGATCCTTTATACTATCTCTCTCCCGAACTAATAGTTGATATGCCAATTCTATAAATCCTTTAACTCCTGATCTGGAACATCTACCTTACGGTGTATATCCCTTACTACCCTATCCAAATAAGTATTCAATTCCCCGGTCTCCTTACTGGCACACTTCATATGCTTTGCATAGAAATACCTACCCTGCTTGACTAAGGCTCTTTTACTCAAATGTTATAACTATGCCGAATTTTATACCTATCTTCTACGCCTCATTTACGAATTTCTCACGCATCTTGTGGTATAACTTTGTGTCTGTGGGATAGGTGATAGCCTTCTCTTATACCGTTGTATCAACATTAACCTTATTGAAATGTCTAACCTTTATGAGTTCACAACTCATATACATCTGAATAATTACCTGTAACAATTTCTCTATACCTCGAGAACCTATCCTCCTACACCACTTTACCAAACTGGTAGGATCAATAGGATATTCATGTGTAAAATACTCATATCCAGTAAAATATTGCTAATCTCGATGGAATCTCTTCAAAATATGGATCTTCTATAAACTGTTCAACTACCGATTCTTCACTCTCGCTATATGTGTGTTTCAGATAGTATAAGACTACCATAAGTCTTATCGGCTTAGTCGACCTCCCCTTACCTTCCGAATAATACTTACCAAACTCATTTCCTCCCAAAGGAATGCCTTCGGCAAAAAAATGACCAATCGATTCTTTTTGCCAGCTTAACCAATGGATACTCTCTACCGAATATAACATCCAGGCATGATTGAAATAACTTAAGAGTTGAAGTATATTTTTTATTTAACATAAATCACCAGATTTTTTGATCATTTCTAATATTTCTGGTGGTTTATGCAATACATATCAAAATGTAAATACTTATATTTATAATATGTTAGGAAATATTTCAGGGAAGACTAATTAGATAGTATAATTCATTTTTCCTCTCTTACCACGTACTCCATCAATGATTCCAATTAAAATAAATTTAAGGTGAAATATCCAATCTTTTTCTGTAATTATTATTTTAATTATTTCCTTAAAAAATTTAACTAAATCTTTCATAACCCAGCTAGGTGAAACAAAAAAATTCTTTTTGTATATATGAATCCTGTTTCTATATCTATAGTATCTTCTTAGATAATCATATGTTGTATATTTTATTACCTTATTAAATAATTTTTTTTCTCTTACTATACCCATTGAATGATATAATATACTACTATTTACTTTTGCTATTCTATATCCATTCATCTTTAGCCTTAGGCAAAATTCATAATCAACACAATCTATAAATAATGAATCATCATACATTCCAACTTTGTTAAATATACTAGCCTTAACTAAACTTCCAGAAGTTATTGCTTCACCAACAAAGTAAATATCGTCATTATAAATTATATGTTTATTATCTTTCCCATTGATAAAATACTGTGGACATAACATTCCAACCTTATCACGCTCATATATCTTTTGATAGGCAGATAACATTTTACTTATATAGTTTTCACCAATTATGCTATCTTGATCTAAAGTAAGAACCCAATCTGCTTTCATATACAAGCACTTAGATACTCCTTTGTTTAAAGCATAAGCAACACCAAAATTATCTTCGTTTTTTATCAGTATAATTTTCGAATATTTAATTAATTTTTTAAAAAAATCATTAGTTGAACAATTATCTACAATAATAATTTTATTAACCTGTGTAATTAATGCTAAAATTGACTTATTTAATACAACTATATCAGGATTATATGTCACTATTACTGCATATACATTCATTGGATAGAATATCACATTTTCAATTAGATAGAGTGTGAGTAATGCTCACCTAAAAACAAGACAAATTTTTTGAAAAAATAAGGTAAAGTCATACTTTCTTTAATTTCGATTTTTACTATTTAAATTCATGTTCAAATTCAACTGGAATTTTGTATCCCAGCGATGAATATATATTCATTGTTGTAGAACTGAATGAACTCCTCAACAACCTTTTCGGACTTGATAGTGCTGTCGAATTATCTCGGCCAAATAACTTCTTCTTTGAAAGTTCTCATAAACCTCTCAGTATCCGTGTTACCTTTGTGATTAGAATAGGATGTGGTTACATGCTCTATCCCAAGAGTCAAATAGGCTTTCATGTAAGCCTGACTCGTAGGCTGACATTAACTATCACTCATAAGATGAATTTCGTACGATCTGCTTACTTTATCACAACGAGTGGAAAAATCCTTTTCCAATGCTTCTATCCAATCTCCGGAAGTAATCCTACTTCCAAGTGCATAACCAATCAATCTCTTTGTGTACCAGTCAAGAATAATCACAAGATACAGCCATCCAAAACCATTAACATCAAACTTGGTCATATCAGGCCCCCACCATTGATTCGGTCTGGTGGTTACAGGCTTTCTATATTCTTGCTTACGTTTAACTTTATACCTTTTCTGGAAAGCTAATAGATTATCTGATTTTATCAAACGTTAAACTCGTTTGTTATTTACTCTAATATTATCCCTGTAATTAAGCCATGCCTATACTCTACGATAGCCAAAAAAATGATGACGAAGTTTTATTTCCTTGATTGAAGTAAGTATTAAATCGTCTTCAGCAAAAATTCTCGATTTGGGCTTTGTTTTGCTATCTGAAACTCTTTTTCTACGATAGTAAATGCTCTGGGAATAACCAAGTGTTTTACATATTATAGTCAATGAATATCCCTCAGCCATTAATTGATCTATTATTTCTATGTTATCACCTGCATCTATATCATCTCTAAGCTTATTTTAGTATCTCTATCTCAAGGGTCTTCCTACCTAAAATTCTCTCAAGTTCCGTAATTCTCGCTTTGTCTGCGTTAGCCTTTTCCCATCTTGAGCCGATTGCAGATAATGCTTCGCTCCATCCAGAAACTTGTCTCTCCATCTATAAAACAGTATCTGTGAAAGTCAATATTTCCTGCAAATGTCCTGAATGCTGTTTTTCCCGCGTAAATCTTCCAAAATGATGTTGAATTTCTCTACTGTTGTCCATTACCTTCTCCTGTTCATTGCTCTCCCTTTACATTGTTAATATTATTATCGATTAGCTTAATTAATTCAACCAGCGAAGTGGGGCACCCCACTCCTATCCCTTAACTTCCTTAAGTATGTGCTTCCTTTAATTGAATCTGTAATAATAAATGATCCTTTCTCTAACCTAATCATTTGTTCCATTATTATGGGGAGCAATATATATCTTTACTAACCGATATTATAAATATATCTTGATCTTTCCATTACTTTACTATTCCTATTTCTCAATTTTTTATAATTCAATATAAACAAATAAAGTATTAATAGATATAATAGATACTTAATTGTGAAACCTGTGTATTCTCCCATAAAATAGAATTCATCCTTATAGATATTTATTAATTTCATAGCAATAATGAAGATTATTATATTGTAGTTATTAATGCAATTTATCATAAATTTATGAACATAAACGTAAATAATAGTGGAAAAAATATGTATAAAGTACGCAAATATTAATCCAAAATTAAAGATTAAAATTGCTGGATACCCCGCTGAAAATCTAGCCCCATGTTTAATCATCTCCATAGAAAGATTAGGAGAAATTGAATACATTAATCTTCCAAAACCATTATCTATGTTTGTAGAGTATGAACCCAACGAAAAAAAATGATTAATGAAAACTGAAAAGTTAAACTGAGGTAACCAATTACTTCGAGCCATATTAATAGTTCCCCAAAAAACATGTCCTTGCAACACAAACCTCTTAAAAAAGTTTTCCAATCCACCAATTGCATATATTTTGTAAATCATAACTCCTATCACACCAACAAATAATAATGCAAATGTCGTAATATATCTATATTTATTAAATGCAATTTTTATATCTTGAAATATTTCTCTATTCAGTATGGCACTATGAAAATACATAGCAGCAACCAAATATATAATTGCTTGAAAATACCCACCAAATTGAGAACCTCTTAGAATCTGAATTAAACAGTAAATTACGAAATATTGCAACTGTACTGTAAATCGTTTTTCTGTAAAAACACAGTATATATATAAATAAAGATAAACCTCTGTTAATATAAACATTAATTTAACACCAAAAGGACCTAAGCTAAAAAAAATATTAAAACGAGTATATGAAGTACTTCTTGATATTGCATATAATAATAATGATGTATAAATGATTGAATATATGTAAAATGTTTTTTTACTATTTTTAAAATTTATTTCCAAGGTTATGATCTTCGAATAATGGTTAATTAACAATAAGGCAATAATTAAAAAAGAGTATAAATAGTAAAAAGCACCATTTTCATAACCAAATTTATACTGTTCAATAATATAGGCACCATTCTCTATTAAAATCGTTGATATCAATGCATATATATTAAGGATAAAATAACCAATAAAAACGATCATTTGTTTTTTCCTATATATAAGAAGTGCAATAACTATAATGTATATTATAAGTAATATTATCTTTAAATACATGATATATTTATGTTACTTCAATACCTTTTAATTTAGTACGTTTTACAAAAGACTGTTTCATTTTTTGTGTAAATACCTCTTTTCATTAGAGCTCCAGGTTTAAT
>JACDNV010000028.1 GCA_017656425.1 Candidatus Neomarinimicrobiota bacterium
GAGATATGATTTCTACAATTTTAATACTGAATATTATGCGGATAAATTTTCTCCTCATAGAGTTGAAGGGACTACGAATGTTATAAACAAAGAAGAGGCAGAAAAGGGAAAAACGAAATTTACTTCTTTATTAGAACCAAGAATAGGTTTGTCATTTCCAATCTCTGAAAAGTCTGTCTTGTATTTAAATTATGGTGTATTTTTACAAAGACCACCATTTGAAAGGATTTATACCAATATTATAACTGTTAATAAGACTGAGCCTAACTACTATGAGTTAGGAAATCCAAGACTAAAGCCCATGAGGACAATATCATATGATATGGGCATTTCCAGAATATTGCCTGGAGGATTTAATCTCAATGTCAGCGCTTATTTAAAAGATGTGAGTAATTTGATCCAGTATTCATATTATGAGGATCTGAATGGTTATTTCTATTATACCTTTGATAATAGAGAATATGCTGATGTAAAGGGGTTTTATGTAAGTCTTGAAAAAAGTTATGGTAATATATCTGGTTATATAAAATATAACTATGAATCTGATAAAGGAAAGGCAGCTGAAGATATTGGAGGTGGCGGTGCAAGGTCAAGATATTATGAAGCTGATCCGGGTTTAACTGTACAAAATCCACCGGAGGATATCTATTTAGACTATAACAGGTTACATAGAATTGTTGCCAGTTTAAATTTATTGGTTCCAGGTGGTATTAAGCTAATAGAGGGAACAAATGTAAATATTACTTACAGATTCTTGAGCGGTAGACCGTTCACTTATGATGAGAAAGGATTGGGACTGAGAATGAATAAAAGAACTCCCGATGAACATCATTTAAATTTTAGAATAGCTAAAACTTTTGAAATAGATAATGTTAAAGCCACCTTCTTCTTTGAAGGTTATAATATGTTGAACTACATGGTTTTCAATTATGATAGAGTATTTGGCTCAATGCAGGGTGGTGAGTTTGTGGAAAGATATGTAAAATATGAAAGTGGTGAAATTTCTTTAGAGGAATTTTTAACAGATAATGATTTTTATCCATTTATAACCAGTCTTGATGCATATTTGATTAGTAATCAGCCAAGGCATTATAGAGTGGGAATAACTTTCAATTTTTAATAAGCTGGAGGGGCGATGTTGTTCAAAAAGAGATTTAATCTAATGGTTATGTTTGTAAACGTAATTGCTACATTTTTGGTAGTATATACTCCTTCGATTGCACAGGTGGTTGGGACAAGGGAGCGCGCATATCATGAGCGAGGTATGATTAGGGAAACGTTGTATAATGATGGTGTAATTTCCCGCCCTTGGATAATATGCAAGTGGCCAGGACCTGGAGAATATTTGTTCGAGTGGCCGAAATATTCAGAAACTTATATTGATGGGCAGTATTATTATGGACATCACATGTCGCATGGTGGCGGAGTGTTTATATCTGCTAATTTAAGGAGTAAGCATACAAAGGAAGAAAGGATTTATGCATTTTGTGGTGGTACCGGTGAGAGAACTCAGACACAAGAACCATACGGTACATGGAGTTTTCCAATATCCATGAAAAAAATTGAGAATTATCCCTTATTACCTAATGGCGATATAAATCCTGATTTTAATCCCGATGAGGCTGAAGAGATAATAATAGCAAAATGGGCTACTCCTGTTGGTATAACTGTTACTAGAACTTCAAGAGCGTGGAGCTATCCAGATTATGATGATATGATAATTTATGAATACCTATTAGTTTACGATGGTAATACTGATAGTGATACATCAACGATTGAGATGGATTATGATGGAGATGGTAAACCGGATGAAGATCTCGTAGATGTATTGTTTCATATCAGTCATTCATTTGCAACTAGTATGTTGGGATTTAACAGGTGGTATCCACCTTCGAGGGGAGAATATTATATAGGTTGGTTTTATGATGAATATCAGGGGATTTATAGACAAGATTTACGTTGGTCTTTTGATCCAGATTATTGGCTATTGTTCAATACTACAGTGCATACAGGTTCTGAAGATACTGATAGAGAATGGTGGGCATATAAGCCAGAACCTGATCCTGATCATTTTATGGAATTTGCCACGACTAAGTTAAATGGTGGAGGTCTGTTAGGTGCTGGTTGCCCTGGATTATGTTTATTGTATTGGGATACAAATCATTTAGCAAACCTAAATCCAAATGATCCTAACAGAGATCCTACTTTATATAATTTGTTAAAAGATGCTAATGGAGAGTATTTTGAATTAGATGAGAATGGTCATATAAAGCAGCCGTGGAATATGAAGAATGGGACACCTCGTTCTTCTGTTGTTAAAGTTAAAGATAGAGCATGCGACATGGATGAAAGATGGTGGACAGTATACGGTAAAGTTGGAGTTCCAAAAGGAGTGCCATCGGATGGTAATATGTATGTACTTCCAGATGGTAAAACGTGGTATGGAAGAGCGCGATTTGAATGGGATGAAACATATAATGGGACACAAATAAACAATGGTTATGGTCCATATGTTTTAAAACCGGGCGATAGCCTTGAATTTGCGTACGCAACAGTGATCGGTTATGGAGGAACTGATACCAAGATATGTTGCGGTGGGCAAAGAGATAAGCAATTTTTCAAAGTTAGGACGCTTCATAGGCCGATAATATTAAACGAAACTGACCACGATACAGAGTATGATACTGATACAGAGATAGATACAGTATTAATGACGGATGATTATTTAGGGGAGTTTGGTTATCCTGATTACATTAATTCTGATTCAATAATTACGGTTAACCAGGTAGCTCATAAAGCGCAGGAAGCATATATAGGAAGACCATTACCTTGGGATCCAGAGAATAATATTCCAGAAGTAATTGTTTTTCCGGAGGATAATCCTAGACCATCAAAAAATCCGTGGAAATATAAAAATATACCGATTCCGCCTCCTGCACCTGTATTAAATATAGTTAACACAAGTAACGGTAAAGTTAAAATTACATGGAAGCCAACTCCAGAGCAATTTGAAAACTTGTTTCCGAACGATGTTACTGGTAGGCTCGTAAAATATTATATATGGAGATCAGAAAGGAAGAATGGTCCTTGGAAATTATTGGATTCGCTAAATGTTGGCGAAGGTTTGAATGATGATGGGCTATATGAATACGTAGATGATGATCCTGCATTTAAACTGGGAACTACAAAGTACTATGCAGTAACAAGTGTTGATAAAAATGGTTATCAAAGTGGTAAAACAAATATTACAGAGCATACGAGGGAATTAGCTAGTGTAGAAAAGATGGGAAAAGTATATGTAGTTCCTAATCCATTTTACGTAAAATCCGGTTTTGTTGATAATGATAAGATGATAAAGTTTTATGGTTTGCCTGAAAAGTGTGAAATAAGAATTTATAGTTTTTCCGGGCAACTAGTTGAAACTATACATCACGATGCGGATGTAAATTCTGATACATGGTTTCAAGTTACTAGAAACAATCAGGATTTAGCATCAGGAATATATTTCTTTGTGGTAGTTGCAGAAAATGGTGACAAATACACAGGCAAATTCGTAGTAATAAAATAAAATTAATGGAGTAAAGGTATGAGAGCTAATAAAATATTATTGACATTAATATTTTTGATTACAACTATTAATGCCCAATTTTCGACAACTCCGAAGGTCGGTACTACTGTATTTCAATTCTTAAAAGTTATCCCAAACGCTAAGGCTGCAGGATTAGGAGGCATATCTTCTACTACAATAACAACATCTGATGCAGTATTTTATAATCCAGCAGTGCTTGTGAACGGAGAGAATATGCAACTCAGCCTATCGTATTTAGATTACTTTCTGGATGTTAATCTTAAAAGTGCTTCTTTGTCAATTAATTTAGGAAACTGGGGGGTGTTAGGTGCATTTTTGTTATTCAACGATGTAGGTGAAATGGATTTAACTACTGCGGAGGCTGTAATATTCAATTATGAGACAGGAGAATTTAATCCTGGGTTAACGGGAGAGAAATTTAGCGTTAGTTCTCAATGTTTCGGTATGTCTTATGCAAAAAGAATAACAAATCAGTTTTCCTTTGGTTTAAACGCGAAATATGTTGTTGAAGATTTATACAGAGCAAAAGCATCAGCATTTATTTTTGATGGCGGAGTACTGTATGAACCAGATTTTGAATATTTCAAATTAGGTGTTATGATAAGGAATTTTGGGAAAGATGTTAAATTTGTAGATGAAAGTTATCCATTACCACAGGAATTAACAATTGGTGTATCAAGTTATTTGGTTGGAGGAGAAAGACCGCTTATAAAACAATCAAATAACTTAGATATTTTGCTTTTATACAATATAAATCAAACTAGGGACCACAGCCAGCAGCAACATTTAGGAGCAGAAATTTCTATTGCTAAAAAATTGTTTATAAGGGTAGGTAGAAAATTTTATTTTGATGAGGAAGATTTTACTTATGGTGTCGGAATTAATCTGAAAAAATTCAGATTTGACTACGCATACAATAAATTTGGGGAATACCTTCCTTCAGTTAATCATATAAGTTTTAGTATGAAAATAAGGTAATAGCTGAGGAGTTGAGATATGAGAAAAAAATTAACTTATAATATGTTAATTACTCTATTAGCAGTATTAGTATCTTTTTTAAACGGACAAAATAGGGGGAATAGATTAGGTTTTCAAGGTCTCGAACTATTAAACTATCCACATGAGTTTAGTTATGGAGGACTTTATTTAGCTTTTTCAGGAGATATAAAAAATTTATTTTTTAACCCTGCCGGATTATCTGATGTGAAGGATATACAAATTTTAATAAACGGATCGAGTATAAATAAGAAATGGTATGAGAGGCAGGATTATAGAAATAATAGACAACTGGTTACAGCATCGTTTATTCTGGACGGATTATATACTCCACCTGATACTTTTAATGGAATGATTGATTATGAGGCTTTTTTATTAGATACTGCTGATAATTATTATATTGTAAGTGACCCTGATTTGGGTGAATATCAATATGATGAAGAAAGTGCTGACTGGGAAGAAAAGAAGAGTAGAAATGTCGCTGGTTTAAATGTTTCAATACCGCTGAATTTATTCAATAAGAAAATAACTATAGCTGCGGGATATAATAAAACACCAATTTATAATTACGATAGAAATGAGACATATTTAGATCCCCATTTCTCGGATGATAAGTATAATGCTCCCAGCAGAGTTACAAAGGAAGGGGATAGTGTTAGGATAAACTGGTATGATTTTAAGAGAAGTAGATTTGGGGATCTTGATGAAATTTGCTTTGCTGTTGGATTTGATATATCAGAAAACGTAAAATTAGGTCTCGGCTATAAATATATCTCTGGTATGACCAATGATTACCAGATGTTAAGTAAAGTGGCATATTTTGATTTAATAAAAGGTTATAATACTTTTAGGTTTTCTTACGACAGCCTCGATTTGGAACTAGAAGGAGAATCAGAATTTTCTGCTCATAGATTAAACCTTGGGATTTTATATGAACACAGTAGGTTTAATATAGGGATAAATGTAAACTTGCCTTATACAATTAGTAGAAACTGGCAGTATGACAGAACGATTGCGAAAGCAACTAGCGAGAGGGTTGAAATATCTGGAAATGATAAATTAAAGCTGCCAATGACTTATTCAGCTGGGATAGTAGTTAAACCAGCTGATAATTTTATCATTGGCTTAAGCTATAACGTGAATAAACTTAGTAGAGTAAAAGTAGAAAGAAAGTATAATCAGTATGAAATACCTGTTGAATATCTGTTTATGGAGGATACTTTGAATGTTGAAGAAAACTGGAGTAACATGGACTATTTTACCATTGGAGTTATATATAGTCCAGTTAAAAACATTTCATTATCAGCGGGATACAGTTATATACCGGCGGTGTTTATACCGGACAATGTTGCGATAAAAGATAGGGGGCCTATGTCCGATTTATTTTCCTTTAGTTTGTCAACTATGCTGCCATTTGGAGAGATTATTATTAGTTATGAACTAAATAAACTCAAATACTATGATATATATTTCAGTAATACCAATTATTGCACAGAGAAATTAGATAGATTAACTGTTGGTTATAAAATTAGTTTGTAAAAAAAGAGAGGAGGAGACCATGAAAAGGTTGGTATTTTTTCTAATGATTTGTTCCCTGTTGATTGTGCCATTGATGGCAGCACATTATGAAGTTCTTGAGATTAAGCAGGATTCTGAAGCAGATCAAGGAGCTACATTATTGGATGCATTAAAGTATATCCAACAAGGTGTAATAACAGCTGATACTTTGCTTCTTGTTTCTGATGGCGGTTTGTATGGGATCGATACTTTTCTGATTGAGAGAGCCACTACAATCAGGATTATAGCGGCTCCGAATCTTGAAAATAAGCCTATATTAAGACCTGTTCAGCAGGCTTACGGGGAATACGCATTATTGGATATTTCTGAACAATGTGATTTTGAATTAAACGGAATAATTTTTGACGGTAGGGTTATGGGTGAAGATGCGGTATATGATTCTATAAGGAGATTTATAAGAATTAAAGATGCAGGAATTAATGAGGATCTTGATGTAGATGGTGATATTAAGATAATCAATTGTGATTTTAGAAATGTTTATAAGCATCCGGAATGGCCTTTAGTAGAGGATGGACTAAAAGGTGCTGCAAGTGAATATGAAGGTAAATTTATTGAATGGGAAAAAGGATCCACTAGTGACTCAGTAATAATTAAAAATTGTACATTTACAAATTTTGGTGATGAAATTTTAAATGCAGGTAATTCTTATAAGTCATATACTTCAGATGATGGAGTTACATACGATAAAGGGTTACCACCATTTAGTTATCTCTTAGTAGAGGATTGCACTTTTAATAATGTAAACGGTAGTGCTATCAAGCTTTGTGATGATGCTGATAAGGACACGCCAAGTCCAAAAGTAATTATTAATCACTGTACGTTCTATAAGTGTCAGAGAAGAGTAATATGGGCGAGAGATTTCGATGGAATGGAGGTTAAAAACTTAATAATTGCAAATTCTATTTTTGGTCATGAAAGCTTTTCGGGAACTGCTTATTTAATGCAGATTGAAGGTAAAGGGTCATATGCTGCATATATAGACACTTTTAATATAGCAGGAATAAAAGACGATGGAGATGGCGACGCCTCAGATGATACTGTAAGGTTTGAGGGGTTTGTACTATTGGGTGCAGGTACAAAAAGAGGTATACCACTTGACTCCACGGATTATATTCCTACAATTGATAGTGCAACAGTTTACAACTACGATCCAGGGTTTGCAGATCCAGATAATGGGGACTTTACTTTAGATCCAAATTCTCCTGTGTTAACACTTGCTGATGATGGAGGAGCTCTTGGTGATAGAAGATGGGTTCCAACAGGTGGAAATTCTATTGAAAATGGTGAAGTAGCAATTTCAGAAAAATTTGAGCTCAAGCAAAATTATCCAAACCCATTTAATCCAGTAACTACAATTGAATTTTCAGCTCCTGTAGGGGAAGTAGTTAAATTGACAGTTTATAATATGTTAGGAGAAACAGTGGAAGTTCTGTATTCTGGTAAAGTAAAACAGAGGAACAATAAGATCAGTTGGGATGCTTCTGTATATCCTGCTGGGGTATATTTTTGTAAGTTAAGTGCTCGTAATGAATCAAAAGTGGTAAAAATGATGCTATTAAAGTGAGTTAGTTAAGTTTGTTTTGAATAAAAGAGGGCTGGATTTTCCCCAGCCCTCTTTTGTTTTTGTATTATAAGTTTTATGATAGATGCATATATTTTTCATTTTGTATTGACAATATATAATACATATTATATATTACACAAAGGTGGGTTGCTTTTCTTGGGCTGAATTTGATCATGAAGTAGTCAACAAATAAGGAGGTAAAAATGAAAAGTTTATTTAAGGTAGTATTATTTTCTTTTGTCTTTTTAATATTTAGTTATGCTTACGGGACGGTGACGGAGGTGGAAGCAGGTATTGGTACTTTGGAACAGGCGATTGAAAATGCCCAACCAGGTGATACTATAGTACTAATTACCAGTGGAGGTAAATATCTTGATACGACACAAGTAGTAATTGATAAGGATCTGGTAATTATGGGAGCTGAGGGTCTTGCTAATAAACCGATAATTGAATATGTTGGAGAAAGCACTTCTGCGTATATCTTCAAAGTAGTAGGTTCACCGAAAGTTACATTGGTTAATTTAGAAATCAATGGAGATGGTACTGCAGATGGAGCAGCAGGTAAGGCGAAATATGCTTTAAGATTGGATAATGAAGATCCAAATGGCAGTATGATAGTTAAGGTGTATGATTGTATAATGCATGACTTTAAAGAGAAGATTATCAAGCCTTATGGAAATTGTGGTATTGATTCATTAATTGTGAAAAATAGTATTTTTTACAACGGTGCTAAAGAAGGAATAACATTGTATTCGGGCTCGTCAAGTGATCCAGCTGTTGTACTCGATTATGCGGAGATAACTAATTGTACTTTCTATAATTTTGCAAGAGAAGCCATTAAGGGCGATACCTATACTGATGCGAAAGTAAGAATTAATCATTGTACGATTTATAACTGTGGTGGGACTAGTAAATCTATGATGTATTTTGATGATATGGCTGATGTAGAGGTTAAAAATTCGCTTTTTGTAGGTAATAGTTACGATGATTATTTTGCGCGTTTTGAATCAGAGGAAAGTATTTTTAAATACAATGGTGTGTGGGATGTCTTTAATCCGAAAGTACAAGATGCCACTGTCACTGATACTTTTCATTTAGATCCTCTTTTCCAGGATCCTGACAATGGTAATTTTTATTTAGCTGAGAACTCACCCGCTCGAGGAAAAGCTGATGATGGTCATGCTTTGGGAGATTTGAGATGGGAGGAAGTGCCCGGTAAGTATATTTTATCCGTTGTTATTGAAGGAGAAGGTAGCTATGAATTGTATCCTCCTGGTGGTGTGTATGACCCTGGTACAGAGGTAACCATAACAG
Source organism: Candidatus Neomarinimicrobiota bacterium (assembly GCA_017656425.1). Classification (NCBI taxonomy): domain Bacteria; kingdom Pseudomonadati; phylum Fidelibacterota; species Fidelibacterota bacterium. The sequence goes on from JACDNV010000028.1 coordinate 9,042, forward strand.
CTATACCTGAGACCGGGTGGAAAATAGATCATTGGGAACCTTCTAATTTTCCGCCTGATGGTGAGACGATGACAGTTACAATGGATGGAAATAAAACTGTGGTAATTGTTTTTGCACCAATGGTGGAAGAATTATCTTATGAAGTTGTGGGAATCGGTCATTTGGAATTCGATCCTGCACCAATTGATACAACAGAAACGGGGTTTTTGTTCAAACAATATAGTGATGTCCAAATAACTGCTGTGTCAGATACAACCTCTATGGCATTCAAAGAGTGGCAGGGAGATGTTACATCCACTGATAATCCAATTACGGTGTCTATGGATTCCAGTATTTTCCTATTAGCAGTCTTTGAGCCGGTTGTTCCACAGTGTTCATTGAATGTAGAAATAGCTGGATTAGGTAATGTGATTCAAGTACCAGAACCATATGGATTTTATGAGTCTTATGACAAAGGTACCGAAGTAATGTTAGTTGCAGAACCATTTATTGGATGGAAATTTGATGGGTGGTCGGGAGATACGACTTCTACTGAGGATACGATTGTTGTCACCCTGGATTCGACTGTAGATATTGTAGCGAATTTTAGCGAAATACAGGTTGCAGGAGGCAGGATTGAAATAGAAGCCGATGAAACAGTTAATACATTGTATTGGGCAATAGAGTATGTTAGAAATACTAGCGTCGATACCATTGTGCTGGCTACAGATGGTGGTGTATATGAAGCGGATGAGTTTATTAATGTAAATACGAATGTAACTATAATGGCAAAAAAAGGATTGGCGAAAAAGCCTATAATAAAGGGCAATCCAGATCCAAGTTATTCATCGGGTATATTCCAGATAAAAGTGGGTGAAGAGCAACCGATCAGGTTTTCACTTATTGGTGTAGAGGCGTATGGAGCAAAATATACAGTAAGAACTGATGATGATACAGTAAGGGCGATAATAAAAGTAGATAGTTGTTACTTCCATGATGCAGGTGAAGTATTGGTAAAGGTATATCCAAAATCGTTTGTGGATAGTTTAATAATTACTAATACAAAATTCAGAAATAGTGGGAAAGAAGGTATTTATTTGAAAGAACCGAACACTATAGGATATCTAAATGTTGAAAATTGTACTTTTATCCACATTGCGAGAGAAGCAATAAGAGTAAGAGATAATGATGATATGACAATTTTCATTAATCACTGTACTTTTGATTCTATAGACTATGATAAAGACTATAGGATGATATATCCAGAAGGTGTAAATAATGTTACAATAAGGAATTGTATTTTTGCAAATCAGCTTGGTTCGAATGATGAGGTATTTAAACTATATGGTGAATCGGTTGCCGATCATATATTGTTGTGGAATACAGCTACTGAGATAGAGCGAGAAGGAGAAGCGTGGATAGATGAGGAAACTATATGGAGTTTTGATCCAAAATTTGTAGATCCATCTACTGACGATTACACTTTGTCTGCAGAGTCTCATGCTTATGATATAGCGAGTGATGGATTGGCCTTGGGTGATCTTAATTGGGCAACAGAAGAGCCTATACATGTATTTTTAACTGTAGAAATACAGGGAAATGGTAAGGTAAGTATGGAGCCTCCTCCAGTTGGTTTAAGCTACGATCCAGGTACATCGGTAACGCTAGTTGCTGATCCCGATAGTGGATGGGTATTCAAAAGTTGGGAAGGTGACATTACTGGATCTGATAATCCTATCAGTGTAGAAATTAATGATGATATGCATGTTGTAGCAGTTTTTGAAGTTAAAACCGGGATTTCTGAAGAGGCAATTCCTGCTGAATATGAACTATCACAGAATTATCCAAATCCTTTTAATGCGAGTACGGTTATAAAGTTTGCTATTAAAGAGGAAGGACATACCACATTGTCCATTTATGACTTAATGGGAAGGGAAGTTATGCGATTGATTGATGAGGTCAAGAAGCCCGGCTATTATCAGGTATATTTTAATGCAAGTAAACTGCCATCCGGTGTATATTTCTATAGGTTAGAATCGGGTGATTTTGTTAGTATAAAGAAAATGTTGTTAGTGAAATAATGAGGGATGCGCTACGTGAAAAGAAAAGTTTTGAACTTAAAAACAGGCCTGTTTTTTAAGACAGGCCTGTTTTTTATCATATTTTTTATAGGTATTTCTAATTGTGTGAAAAAGGATAGTTGGATCAGTGGTGATATTAAGGGCGTTAGTTATAGTAATATACCACGTGATAGATTATTATCTGATGGTGAGCTTGTGCGATATATCAACATTGGGAAAGGTGTTCTTCCTGGATATTACGAAAAGCTTGAAATAGGTGATACATTTGGGGCTCTGAAAATATTTGGTGAATATATAAAAGAAAGAAAGGTACCTCGCTATTTTTTTGATAAGGATAATATTGACAAAAAGATAGAGTATTACAAGAAAAATTATCGTGCAGCATTGTATTATCATAAGATGCGAGCAGATGCATTTATTAATACATTTGGAGTAGACCTATTCTGGAAATTGCCAGCGAGGGACCTTTTAGGAAGGGATTATACACCTAACACTATAAGGTTGGTTGCCAGGCAGCAAAACTCGATTGATATGGCGTTGGCATATCATATAAATAGGGAAATAGACTATTATTACAAATTTATTAGTATGGTAAAAGATTTTGTATCTGATTTAGAATCTGGAAATGTTGAGACTGGTGCGAATAGTATTTTTGAAAGATTTTATGCTGGGATACGAATTAGAAACTGGTTATTTAGTTATTATATGTTTTCTGATCTACTATCTCCGGAAGATCATATTTTATTTTTGAAGGTATTTTTATTACATGCTGCCAATTTATATGATACATGCCGTAAATTTCACTGGGGTAATCACCAATTGCATGGTCTTGAAGGTTTGTTTGAAATTACCACTATGTTTCCTGAACTGACTCCTATGCGGGATTGGAATAGAGTAGCGATAGACTTAATTATAGAACATATAAAGAGAGAAATTAAAGAAGATGGTTTTCATCATGAGAGAGCTTCCCATTATTATAGAAAGGATTTAAAGAATTATATACGAGTGTTCCTCTTGGCGAGGAGAAATGATATTAATATGGGGGATCTTTTTTATAAGAAATTCAGGAATATGTTTGAAGCTGCTATGAAAATAATAATGCCCAATGGTAGATTGCCCGTGCTACAGGATGAGCAGGAGATAGATGTTAACGATGGAATATATTTTGACAAAAATCGAAAAGCGTATTTTATGGATAACAATATAGCAGAGTTGCATGATCCTCCTATTTCGAGCATGTTAGCGGTGGGTGCGTATATTTTCAAAGATTCAACCTATCGGTACTATAGTGATAATGTATTTCCTATGGAGTTTTATTGGTATTTTAATGATGTAGCGCTCAATGAGAGGTATTTAGATATAGGCGTAAAAAAACCAAAGTATACGTCTGTGGCTTTGAAGAGTAGCGGTTATTATGTGATGCGTAGCGGATTGAAACCAACTGATAATTATATGATTATAGATGCTGGGTTAGCTAAAGATAAGCCTGATCATACACATGGTGGGCAATTAGGGGTTATTCTTTTTGGTAAAGGATTAACTTTATTGCCTAATTATAAAGTAAAGTATGGTGACCCATCATTTAAGTCAATGAAAAATTCATTTTTTAAAAATGTGGCATTGTGTGATTATATACCACTGGCTGATGGTTGGATAAGTAATAAGGCAAGAACGGGATTTGGAAAATGGAGCAGATTAGCAGATGTGGATGTAATTGATTGGATAACAACGGATAATTATGATTATTTTGCTGGTACTCACCATGCCTATGATTCAATTGGTGTAAAGTATATCCGTGAAATAATATTTTTTAAGCCAAAATGTTGGGTGATAATAGATAGGTTTAAATCAAATGATTTTCATAATTATGTACAAATTTGGCAAGGGGAGTATAATAAAATTGATTATGATTATAATAAGATTGTTATGATGAAATCTCCTATTAAGTTTACAATACAGCAAGCTGACCCATCAAAGATGTTTATTCATCAGTATGAAGATTTTGGTAAAGAATATGTGATTTTCGAGAAAAAAGGTAAGTGTAGTTGTGATTTTATAACGGTTTTATATCCTGAACTAATAGCAGTTGATAGAGACTTTGGGGTTAAGTATTTTGAATATAAGGATTATGATTTAACCACAATAACTGTAAATGAATACACATTTCATTTGTATAGACGAAAGAATTATGTAAAGGACGATTTCGTCGAGACTGATGCTAGATTGGTTTTAATATCGAAAAGGCATGGTAAACCATATAGTGTAATGATGTATGATGGATCGAAAATTTCATACGATAAGCTTAATTATAGGTTCAAAAGTAATAAGACGGTAACATTCAATAATATTAATAATAATTGGAGTATTCTAGAAATTAATTAGGTGTTAAATCGTTATTATTTCTGGTTCATTGTATGGAGGTTAGCAAAATGAAAAAGTTAGATTTGTTGTTTTTGATTTTAAGTTGCTTTTTCCTTAGCAATGTTGTAGGTGAGGGGATCATAGTTAATAATTTGAGGGACTTTGAAAGTGAGATAAGTAATGCTTCGCCGGGTGATACAATTGTGTTAGAGAATGGGGTATACGATGTATCCGAAGGTCCTATATATATATCATATATAAATGGTGAGGAGTCAAATCCAATAGTAATAAAATCAGAAAGTGTTTTGGGAGTAGAAATTACCGGCGAGTATTCATTCTATGTTAAAAACAGTTCCCATGTGGAAATAAATGGATTCAAAATAACTCAAAAAGTTAAATCAAATTGTTTTAAGATTGAAAGTTCTAATAATATTAGAGTTACAAATTGCTATTTTGATCCTCATGAGGATGGGAGTAAGAGTTATTGGTTATATGTAACAGGAGAGTCTAAGTATATAAGGATAGATCATAATGAATTTAATACAAAGTATGATGAAGGGTGTTTCATAGTTGTATATGGACCATCAGATGGTATCAGCCAATATGTAACAATAGATCATAATTACTTTAAAGGGCATTATTTTACTGGTTCTAATGGAGGAGAGGCAATTAGGTATGGTGACAGTAAAAGGCAGAATTATCCTTCACATGCTGTAATAGAGTATAATCTTTTTGAGGACTGTAATGGAGATCCAGAAGTGATTTCTGTTAAAAGTACGAATCTGACAGTACGTTGGAATACACTAAGAGAATGTAATGGTTCAATGGTGTTGAGACATGGGGATAGTTGTAATGTGTATGGTAATTTTATAATGAATGGACATGGAGGTATACGGTTTTATGGAGATAATCAAAAGATAATAGGAAACTATATCTTTGATTGCGATGATATCGGAAGGGATGGGTCCCAATCAGATGTCTTAGCAGCAATAGCAATTGGTGCTGGGGATAAAGATGATTTAGAGAATGGTCAGAATACATATGATAGACCGGAGGACTGTATTGTAGCGTATAACACTCTTTACATGAACAAAGGTAAAAACATAGCAGTGGGTGTATTAGGTTCAACGTCTTATCCCCCCAAAAATGTACAAGTTATTAATAATGTAGTTGTGAGTAATAACAATAAATGTCTTGAGATTTTAAAAAATCCAATAAACTTAACATTTTGTAGTAATATTTTTTATGGTAGTACATCTCATGGAGATATTGATACTGGGTTTACATGGGTAGATCCTATGGGTGTTTTGGATGAGATGGGAGTCTATCATGTAAAGGAAGGTAGTCCTGTTATTGATAATGCAGTTACTGTAGATGGGCTTGGCTTTTATGATATAGATATTGATGGACAACATAGAGATGCTAGTTATGACATAGGAGCGGACGAGTTTAGTGGTACTCCAGTAGTAATAAGGCCATTAATGCCGTGGGATGTGGGTCCCCAGAAGGAAAAAATTTGTAGATCTGTTGAAGATATATTGAACGCTTTAAAAAATGCTTCACCTGGGGATAAGATACTTGTAGAACCGGGTGAGTATATCTCCGATGGATTTAATTCTGGACACGAGGAAGCCTATTACTATAGTAATATTGATGGATTAGAGGATAAACCAATAATATTTGCATGTACGGACACCGATACATATGCTGCACTAAAAGGTACAAACATAGAGGAGAGAAATGTTCTATACATAACTGGAGATTACTGGCATATAGGTGGGTTGGATATTAGTGGTGGTTTGAGAGGGGTGGTGTTAGATAATGCAAATAATGTCATTTTAGAAAATTTGAAAGTTCATGATGTAGGGCAGGAGGGTATTCATATTAGGGATGGTAGTTCGTTTGATATTGTAAGAAACTGTAGGATATACGATACTGGTCTCAAAATACCTGGATACGGGGAAGGTATATATGTTGGTTCTGCTGTCAATCATTGGGATGAATTCGATGAAAGGCATTATTTTGTATTAATTTCTAACTGTATAATAGGTCCAGGAGTGACGGCTGAACATGTAGATATAAAAGAAGGAACATGGGGAACAATAGTAGAGAACTGTACATTCTATGGAGAAGGTATTACTGGAGAGAATTATGGAGATAGTTTCATGGATGTTAAGGGAAATTATTCTATAATAAAAGATAATGTTGGATATTCACAAAATAATTCAATTATTGAGGATGCTTTTCAGGTGCATTTAAAAGAGTCAGTGTGGGGAAGAAACAATATATTTTATGGTAATACTTTATATCTTGATTTTCCAGAGCAATATGTCGTGGATGTTTCATCTGGAGCTTCAGCAGTAGTAAAGGATAATGTCCGTATACCACCTGGCAATATGTATAAAGGGAACTACGAAGTAGTAGATGAATTGCCCCCCATTGTAACTATAGCAAGCCCTGAGGATGAGTCTGTATTTGATCCGGGTACACAAATTGAAGTAGAAGCGTTAGCATATGACGCAGATGGGAGTATTGACAAGGTGGAATTTTTTGTAGATGGTGAAAAGATAGCCGTTGACTATTATCCTCCATATGAGGCGAAAATTGAAAGTATGCCAGCAAAAGAGATAAAGTTATGGGCAGTTGCAACTGATAATAATTCAAATGTGAGTGTTTCTGATACTGTATTAATTATGTGTTCGACGATTTTTAAGATTCCTATACAGAATATTGTTGATATAGAAACTGATGAGAATAATGAGCGTAATGCAGTTGATGGAGATTATGAGACATATTGGAGTGTATATGGAGAGAATGGTTGGTTGTGGATTAAGTTTGATGATATTTATGAGGTTGACTATATGAAGATATATTTCTATAAGGGAGATGAGAGGGAGTATTATTTTAGTATTTACTCATCATTAGATGGCTTTAACTGGGAATTAATTAAAAAAGATACCAGTGATAAAAAGGAAGGTTTCCAAACTTTTAATCTACCAAATACTAACGCTATGTACTTTAAATATGTAGGTAATGGAAATAGTGTAAATCTTTTCAATAGCATAGTTGAAATTGAAATATGGGGAAAGAGGGTAGAGGCTGATATTGAAAATGAGGATGGAGCAATTGCAAGAGATGTTATCTTAAAACAAAATTTTCCAAATCCATTTAATAGCATCACGAATATAAAGTATTATATACCAAATAAATCAGAGGTCAAGTTGCAGTTGTATAATTTAAAAGGTGAGCTTGTAAAGACTATAGTAAATTGTGTGCAAGAACAGGGAGAATATCATATAAGGCTCGATGGTGAAAGTTTATCCTCTGGGATATATTTGTGCAGACTAATAGCTGGTGATGAGATAAAGACAATCAAGATTGTTCTAATTAAATAGTAATGTAATTGTGGTGTAGTGAATAATGAATGAACCATTTGGGGGAAAGAGTGAATAGTCATATGTCATAAGTTATACTTGTAAAAATATTTTTGGATGTTTTATATTTATTGTTATATTGATACTGAGTGGATCTAAGAAGTGAGGTGAGTAATGGCGTATGAATTTAAGGCAATTAA
>JACDNV010000029.1 GCA_017656425.1 Candidatus Neomarinimicrobiota bacterium
AATGTGTAGAAATACAACATAGTGAGGTTTGGAAAATACAAACGTTATGTATAGTAAATAGGAGCTGTTCATAAATTGGAAAAAGCGGCAAGCAATGTGGTCTGGCAACCATATACCATTACAAAAGAACATAGACAAAGACTGAATCAGCATAAAAGTTTTGTGCTATGGTTTACGGGTTTACCGGCATCCGGTAAATCCACACTTTCAAATGCTCTGGAATGCAAATTGCACGAAATGGGTATCCGCACGTATTTACTTGACGGCGATAACGTTCGCCAGGGGCTGTGTAAAGACCTGGACTTTTCCGAGGAAGGCCGCCGGGAAAACATAAGGCGCATAGCGGAAGTGGCCAAGCTTTTTGTAGATGCCGGTATCGTAGTGATAGCGGCATTTATTTCGCCTTACAGGGCCGACCGTGAAATGGCCCGGAATTTGTTCGAGCCGGGCGAGTTTATCGAAGTATATGTGAAATGCCCCCTGCACGAGTGCGAGCGCAGGGATCCAAAGGGGTTATACAGAAAGGCGCGGAGTGGAGAAATTAAAAATTTTACTGGAGTAAGTGCACCATACGAGGAGCCACTTCGGCCAGAGATCGTAGTTGAGACACACGTAAATTCAATTACTGAATGCTTACAAAAGATTATTAGTAATTTAGATTTGCAGGAGTTGAAATATTTTGCCGGTAGAAGGTAGATCCTGGCTAATTACAGGGGGATGCGGTTTTATAGGGACTAACCTTATAGCTGCATTACTTGAAGAAAATCCACTAACAAAAATCCGCGTTTTAGACAATCTTTCTGTAGGCCAAAAGGACGACTTAGCAAAGGTATGTAATGACTTTTTAGAAACTCCGGTTGATGCTATATCAAGTAATCCAAGAGGAGTTGAATTAGTTATCGGAGATGTCCGCGAGGCCGATTTTGTTTCTAAGACGTGTAAAGGCATAGATATTATTGTTCATCTTGCAGCCAATTCCGGCGTGGCTTCATCTGTAGAAAACCCGCGTTTAGATTGTGAAGTTAATGTTATTGGAACTCTTAACTTGCTAGAAGCTGCAAGGCATAATAACGTTCAGAAATTTATATTTGCATCAAGCGGAGCACCATTAGGAGAACAAGAGCCCCCAATACACGAACAAAAAGTACCGCGACCTGTTTCGCCCTATGGTGCAAGCAAGCTGGCCGGAGAAGGGTACTGCTCTGCCTATTACCGCACCTTTGGCTTATCAACGATAGCATTACGTTTTGGAAATGTTTATGGACCGCGGAGTAAACACAAAAGCAGTGTAGTAGCTAAGTTTATTCAGCAGGCATTAAGAGGAGAAGTCCTGGAAATATATGGGGATGGGCAGCAAACAAGGGATTTTATTTATATTAAAGATCTTGTTAAGGCGATTCGACTTGCCGCGGATAGCGATGTTGGTGGAGAAGTATTTCAAATTGCCACTTACCGTGAAACTACGGTTAATGAACTTACTGAGCAACTAACTGCTTTGCTTAGAAAAAAGTTACCTCAGTTAGACATTAGGGTTAATTATGGTAGTGAACGCTTGGGGGACGTAAAGCGAAATTATTCTGATATATCCAAAGCTCGCAAAATTCTTGGTTTTCAGCCTCAGTATGACCTTAGAAAAGGACTGGAAGAAACAATCGACTGGTTTCTAAGCCAATAATACATATTGTGAAAGAGTGAGGCTTATGAGTATCTTTGATGGAAAACATGTCCTAGTTACGGGAGCTTCTGGTACAGTAGGCAAGGAATTGGTACGCCAGCTATCGGAGCGATTTTATCCTGCTGAAATTCGGGCTATTGACAATAATGAGTCGGGATTATTCTTTTTAGACCAAAATTATTATCAGGACCATCGCGTTAGGTGTTTTTTAGGAGATGTTCGAGACCGGGATACACTTGTCAATATAATGCAAGGTATTGATATCGTTATCCATACTGCAGCCCTAAAGCATGTGATCTTGTGTGAAAAATCTCCGTGGGATGCTGTAGAGACTAACATCCTCGGAATTCACAATATCATACAAGCTGCTACATCCTGTGGGGTAGAAAGGGTTTTATTCACTAGTTCAGACAAGGCTGTTAACCCAACTAATGTAATGGGTACTTCGAAGCTAATGGGAGAACGGCTAATGACGGCTGCCAACGCCAAGAAGTTTGGCGGAAACGGGCCTGTTTTCTTTTCTACAAGATTCGGTAATGTTCTTGGGTCACGCGGGTCTGTTATTCCCATTTTTAAGCAGCAGATTGCCAAAGGGGGACCGGTAACACTAACCGATTATCGAATGACCCGCTTTATTATGACCTTGTCCGAAGCAGTATCCCTTGTGCTTAAGAGTGTTGAACTTGCGATGGGGGGAGAAGTATTTGTTTCTAAAATGCCGGTTGTTAAAATAAAGGACTTGGCCGAAATAATGATAGAGATTTTAGCGCCCACATATGGGTATAGACCTTCAGATATAGAAATTATCGAAATCGGGGCCAAGCCTGGTGAGAAGTTGTACGAAGAGTTAATGAGTTTGGAAGAAACGCGCCGAGCGATGGAGTTGCGAGACATGTTTGTTGTATTGCCAGCATTCAGATCAGTATACGAAGACATTAAGTATGACTACAAAGGAATAGTACGTAGCAAGGTTGAACGTCCATACAACTCTAGTACCGAACAACCTATGACAAAGGAAGATTTAAGAAATTACCTTATCACTCACAAGTTGGTTTAGAAACATTAAGGGGTGGATTTATGCGCGTACTTATATTGGGAGTGGACGGTTACTTGGGGTGGCCAACAGCAATGGCCTTTTCCAAATTGGGGCACGAAGTCTATGGTGTAGATAACTATCTGCGGCGAAATCTTTGCCGCGAGGAAAATGCGGAACCGTTGTTTCCGGTACCAAACCTTCACGAACGGGTTGAATTATGGAAGATATTAACTGGTAAAAATATTAAAATTCGCATAGGGGACTTGCGAGACTGGAACGTTATAAGTGAGGTTTTTCAGGAGTTTCAACCCGAGGCCGTAGTACACTATGCCGAACAGCCCTCCGCGCCCTATTCCATGCTGAGACGGGAAGCAGCGATGTTGACTCTGCAAAACAATTTGACCGTAACAGCCAACCTTATTTACGCCGTAAAAAAAAATTGTCCGGATTGCCATATCATAAAGCTCGGGACGATGGGGGAATATGGTACGCCTAATATTGACATCGAGGAAGGCTGGCTGGAAATAGAACATAACGGCCGGCGTGATATATTTTTGTTCCCGCGCCAGGCAAGTTCTCTTTATCATACTACTAAGATAATGGATACCGACCTGTTGTGGTTTTATGTCCGCACCTGGGGATTACGGGTAACAGACCTAATGCAGGGCCCTGTCTATGGTCTGTACACGGATGAATGTAAGGATGACGAACGGCTATGGCCTTTCTTTAATTATGATGAGATCTTTGGAACGGTTCTTAATCGCTTTGTAGTGCAGGCTGTGGCTGGATACCCCCTCACTGTTTATGGAAAAGGCGGCCAAACACGGGGGTACATCAATATCAAAGACACTATCAACTGTGTCCGCTTGTCGATGGAGAATCCTCCTAAAAAAGGAGAGCTACGAATTTTTAATCAGTTTACTGAGACCTTTACTGTCAACGAGCTTGCGGAGAAAGTTAAGAGAGTGGGCAATGAAATGGGTTTAAATGTGCGTATAAGGCATATTGAAAACCCTCGTAAGGAAGCAGAGGAGCATTATTATAATCCTAAGCATACTGGATTACTTGAATTAGGATTGCAGCCCCATTATCTGACTGATGAGGTAATTCACGATATGCTAGAAGCGGTTATGGAACACGAGACTCGGATTAATAACTCAAGTATTCTAAGAAACGTACGTTGGGCTTAGATTCACGTTATAAGGGTTATTGATAAGGTAAAGCAAATCCAGCGGAATGGTTTTGTTTTATATCACCTTAATATGACTTTGGTGTGGTGCATATATCCGTAAAATATGTTCGAGTTACGATGGGAAAAGGAGAATTTAACCGAAATTGCGGAATGTAATTAGTTATGGATAAGAATTTTACTTTTGAATTAGTTGCAAGGTTTGTTGTATTGGGAACAACTACCTTAGTCAGTTTTATTTTAATACCCCTTTTGTCCAAGAACTTAGGTGCTCAAGGGTATGGAGTTTGGACTCAGATTAGTATTACAAGTAGCTTGATTGCTCCTTTCATAACATTAAAGACAGAAATTGCTACTATTAGATTTGCGAACCGGTATGATCACGCGAGGATGAACTGGATCTATATAATACTATCCTTGGGCGTGATATTAAATTGCTTGCTTTTAATTGGTATTTCTCTTTTATTTCTAGATGATATCTGTGGATTTTTGTTTGGGCTGGAAAGCAAGACGAATTCCCTAGGCATGTTTATTCTCTTTTGGGGTTTTATTATCTCAACTGTAACTAGCCGTTTTTGGGAACACATCCTGAGAGCAAAAGATAAAAACTTGCACCTTAGCTTGTTACAGACTATACGTGCTTTATTACTTCTGTTATGTAGTTTGTGCTACATTACTATTAAAAATACCTTTATGCTCGAAGTATTTTTAACTATTAGTATAATACTAAATGTTATAGTTATTATTATTATTTTAACAACAGAACTTACAAAAGGGATTTACAAGTTATCCTGGAACGATTCTCTTCAAGAAATTTTTAAACTGGTAAAATATAGCTTTCCTTTAGTTCCATATGCCTTTCTTGTATGGGTTAGCGATGTTTCAGATAGATATATTATTAATTACTACCTGGGTTTATCCAGTGTTGGGAGTTATGGATTAAATTATAACATTTGTAAATATCTTTCTTTGGCTATCGGTCCAATTACTTTTGTAGTTTTTCCTAGTGTTTCAAAGTTATGGGATCAAGGGGATTACTCCCGTGTTAGATATTATTTAGATGTATCTCTGAAGCTTTTTACGATTATGACTTTGCCATTTCTAATGATTTTCTTTGTTTTCTACGATGAGCTAATTACGCTACTTGCCAAACAAGAGTTTGTGGTTTCTTTGTGGACAGTTGCCTTTTTAATGTTAGGAACGTATGTATTTAATTTAAGCCAAATTATCAGGATTGGCCCACATCTTATTGAAAAAACTAAAATACTGTCTTATGGCGCAGTTATTAGTGCTTTCCTAAATCTGGTATTGAATTTTGCTTTGGTTCCCCAGTTTGGCTTAGGGGGTGCCGCGTTCTCTACCCTGATATGTTATAGCTTATTTACTATTGTTATTCTATACATTAATATAAAAAACAATTTGTTTTTTATAATAGATGTAGAATTTTATACCAAGTTTTTCTTTATTTGCTTTGTTTTCTTTTTTATTTCTAAATTTATTGATTTACATCTTGAACTGGGCTTGTTTCTAAAGCTAGGTTTAGCATTTGGTGTTTTTATTTTAACTTGTTATGTTTTTAGGCTTCTACCTAAAGATACTATTAAAGCGGTTAGAGCTATCTATAGGGGAAGGGGTTGATTTGTTGAATTTTCTAAAAAAGATTGCAGTAAAAGTAGTGTTGTCTTTGTACTTAAAATTTGAAAAAAGTATATGGCGTATTGTAGCAGAAAGTTACAAAACACGCCTTGGTAAATGTGGAAAGAATGTCAAATTTAATGGTAAAATATTTATCAGTCGTCCTGAATTATTAGAAATAGAAGATAACGTTCATATAGGTCATAACGCAAGTATTTTATCGGGAGGTAAAGTTTATATTGGAGCCAATACTCATATCGGACCTAATTTGGTTATTTAAAGTGTAAATCATAATTATAACGGTACTAGGCTTCCATATGATGAAGAGAAAATATATAAACCTGTATATATTGGGAAAAATGTTTGGATTGGGATGAATGTAATTATTGCTCCGGGGAGCATTATTAAAGACGGTGCGATTGTAGGGATGGGAACGGTAGTTTCGGGGGAGGTGCCTCGTTTGGCTATAATTGGTGCTCAAAAATTTAGAATTCTAAAATATCGAGACAATACCATTATGAATATTTAATCCGAAAAATCTAAAAAGCAGTTAAAATCTAAGAAAGTATTAATCCTAACTCTTAACCATTACCCTCACTTTAAAAAAGAAGGTGTAAAATGGCAATAGGATGCCCGGGCCGCATTAAGAGGCTTGTTTTAATTACAATTATTACAAGTATGTCATTAAGAAACCCGTTGGTTTAAGCCGTCTTCCCCTCAGGAAGAGTAACAATATAACCTTTCTTTGTAAGGAGTTTGATCGCAGCATCTTCAGGACTTTTTACTTGTTTCTTTTTAAAATAATCTTCGCCAAGCTCATTGTAGGGCGTTTTATTTTTCAACATGTAATAAACAATAATAAGAATTTCGTGGGCAGTGGCAACAGCAGCTTTTTTCTTACCATGTTTTCTGGTGATGCGCCAAAACAAGGCGTTTAACCGGGTTCCTCGTTTTTTTGACGCCGCCCAAGCGCATTGATTTAATGCACTTTTTAATGCTGCATTTCCATAAGTCGTTTTGCTATGTTTCTTTTTACCGGCACTTTCATTATTGCCCGGACTAACACCTGCCCATGACGAAATGTGTTTCTCTGATGGAAATACATCCATATTGGTGCCCAATTCCGAGATGATAACAGCGGCAGTATTATCTTTGATTAACGACAACGATTTTAATAATTCAACTTCTTCCTGATAAGGAGCTAATGCTTGAGCAATACGACTTTCTAATTCAGCAAGTAGTTGTTCTAAAGCCTCGATATGCTTCCAGCAAAAGCCAATCATTTCACGATGATGTTGCCGCAGACGGCCATTAAGTGCATCTTGTAATTCAGGAATTTTGTTGCATAATTTTCCTTTAACCAATTTTTTTAAATCTTCTACTTCTATCTTTTCGCCATTAATAATGGCCTGCAGCAAGTTTCGGCCCGAAACTCCAAAAATGTCTGACATATATGTCGTCAATTTAATGTTGGCATCTTGCAGGAATTTATGAATTCGGTTCTTTTCAGCGGTGATATCAGCAATTAATTTTTTCCTGTAACGGGTCATATCCCGCAAATCGCGAATAGGCTCAGGAGGTACAAAGCTGCTTTCTATCAAACCATTGCGCAGCAACTTTGCTATCCATTCCGCATCTTTGATGTCTGTTTTACGCCCGGGAACATTTTTAATCGTACGGGCATTCGCTAAGAGAAGGGTAAATGAACCTTCCAATACATTCCAAACAGGTTTCCAGTAAACAGAGGTGCTTTCCATTGCTACATGGGTTACATTATGCTCTGATAAAAAATCTGACAGTTTTAACAAGCCGGATGTTGTTGTTGAAAACGTTTCGATTACTTTTTTAGGACGCCGGTCAAGAGGGCCAAACAGCACACACGCTACAACGGTTTCTTGGTGTACATCTAATCCGGCACAGCTTTCGTACAGCGCATCACTTTCTGTTTCCATTATCCTGGTTTGTTTCGACGACTTACGCTTGCGCTTTTTGCTCTCTGGCATGAAAAATCCCCTCAATTCATTAAAATTTAGCAGTGGTACAGCAACCGAAATAAGTGAAATTTTAATCCGCGTGCTCAAGACACAATCAGTTGTACTTCCAGGTTGCTGCAGTCAGTTTAGATAACAGGGTCAAGCCACCAATAATATCCCGACTTATACGCACACTGCTAACTCTTATTATAAAATATACCAGGATTTTTCATGCTCGGTTGTGAATTACAAGTTCATGGAAGTTTAGATAAACATAAACAATATGGGGCTGAAGATGGAAAACCTTATAAGGAGCCATTTGCAAAATTAGTTTAAACTTAATGGCAACATAATCAATTACACTTAAATTTCCATTTTTTAAGGGATGCTACTATTAAAGATTGAAGATTATGGATTCACTGCATGTAATGCCCAAAAAGAAGGACAGACTACCCCTTCATGTTACGGCTTTCAAAAATTTTACCTGTTAAGCAGCTTCCTGCTTAGCTTTACAGGCAAGCATAGCAGCCGTTCCGGCCAGATAAGCCAACATACACAGGTTGACGTGAAGAATGACCTTGGATAATCCTCTAACAGTTACCTGACCTAAATTCAGTTTATTTTTAAGGACATTAAGCAGACGCTCTATATGCCACCGCAACTTATACAGCTCTTCCCATCGCTTACTACCGCGGTGCGGGCTGCTAAATAAACGGGGATTTTTTCGAATACTAACATTGGTTACTTTGCCACAGGCACTTTTACAACCGCATTCCTTGTTGCATATAACGTTTTTGCCCACGGCCTTAGGACAGCGGAATTTATTTAAAAGCCGCTTTTTATCAGTGCCCCAGTAAACCATGGGATGTTTACCGGGACAAATTGGTGTACCATCTTCTGTAAAACCAGCAGGAGGTTTTTTCTGGCCCCGGAGATTCAGTTTCACGATGGCCGGAACCTTTAAATCAAGGGCAGCTTTTTCATATATGAAATGGGCATCATACCCTGCATCCATTAGAAAATGGTCCAATTTGCTACCATACAGTTCTTCGTGCATGAGACAAGCTTTCTCCATTATTAACGGAGCAACTTCCATATCACTTACATTGGCCGGAACTATATACACAGTGGTAGAGGCCCGTCTTCCGTTATGAGAGCCGCAGTATGTACCTTGTAGCCGTAAAAAAATTCACTTTCACCTGTAGAGGCGGTACGGTGCCCAAATGCTGCACATTTAGTTGGGAGAGGGTAACAAAGAAACGAGAAAATGTTGATGGATGTGGTAATGGTGAACCCAAATTAAATCCTCAAAGCAAGCGTAAAACTATATCCCGACGCAATGCCTGGATTGAGTTACGTTGGCAAGGGGTTTACACATTGGAAATAAATAACAGCCCTCCGCATAATTCAATATGTTCTTGGTGAGCCCCGAGGCAATTTCAATCAAAGTAGCGCCGTAAGGGAAGTCTTGACAGACGGGGTCCCCGCGTTATGGTACAATGGCGTTTTCGACGGGGGATGTATAATTTTCTCACATGTTCCCGGAGCCGCCCGTCGGCAGTTATTACGAACCATACGCGGGGTGGCTGTCAAGACCGCTACTTTGTTCCTTAATTTTTAGCTTATACTGCAACTTTTGGTGCTGGTAGAAGGAGTTGATCCGGGTAAAGAAAAAAGAATGCTTGCGCTGGTGTTCTTCCCTTGGTACGGCATTCATAGCAGGGATTTCACCTTCTGTGGCTTTTTGTCGGGATAACAAAGATTTCCATGGAATGGGGTGAAACCCTTTTTCTATAAGCTACAAGCGTTAGTTTTTAAGGGCTTTTAATTTTGCAATTTGCTCTTATAAGGGCTAGGTAATGAGGTGAAGCAGGATATTATGAAATTGATAGTTAGTGTCAGTATTAAAGATCAAAAATTTTTGAATGACAAGACTTTTCATATAAGAGGCGAGGTTCGTATTCTAAATATTGGCGAATTAATTCGTGAGATTGATCGCATTCCAATTAAAGAATCAAATTCAGTAGTAATGAAAGGGCATCACAAGCTAAACGGGGGAGTGATTATTGGAAGTAAGTATCTATGCACGACGTATGGTCAAGTGCTTACCGTAGATTTAAACACTCGCAAACAAGAAACCGTATTGTCAGAACCTTTCTTTAACGATTTACATCATGTTAGTTATGCAAATGATGAATATGCAGTTGTAAATACTGGGCTTGAACAATTACTTATTTACGACTGCCGCTTTAACCTCAAACGGATTTACAATCTGTTAGATGATATTAACGTAAATCGAACATTTGACTTGAGTTTGGATTACCGTCACGTATGGTCAACCAAACCTCATTATGTTCATCCTAATTACTGCTTTTATTACGATGGGGAATGGTGGGTAACGCGATTTTTGCAAAAAGATGCGATTGGAATAGATTCTAAGCGACGTATTAGTTTGGAATCCTATGGTAATCCTCACGACGGATTAGTAATGGATGATTGTGTTTATTTTACTACGACAAATGGTTGGGTAGTTAAATATAATTTTAAAACTCGCACGTATGACTCTTGGAACCTAAACGAATTAGTGGGGCGAGATCAACTGGGGTGGTGTCGTGGTCTTGCTGTAATAGGTGATAAAGCATATGTGTGCTTTACTAAATTTCGTTCAAGTAGAGCTAAAGAGATGGTTAAATGGATAATAGATGCGTCAATTAGAGAAGCGCTACCAAGTCGTATATTGGAAGTGGACCTTAAAAGGAATAAAATAACGAGGGAAATAAGTTTTCAGGAAAAAGATTTGACTTTATTTAGCCTTACATACATATCTAATTAGGGCTTAAAGCTGGTATCTTAAATCAACGTAGAAAGTTTATATCAGAACTAAGGGAGTTAAGGGTAAATGCAAAATGCCCCTCTGGTTTCTGTCATTGTTCCGACGTACAACTCAAAATCAGAAGAACTTGAACGTACTATCAATAGCATTCTAAACCAAGATTACACTAACATTGAAATAATAGTTGTTGATGATGGGTCACGCAATCCTTTTTCCGGGATTAAAGACAGATTCAAAATTGAAAGGAGAATACAATGGTTAGAAATGTCCGAAAATATGGGAGTTGCAGTAGCTAGAAACGCTGGGATTCAACAAGCGTCGGGAGATTATATAGCCTTTTTAGATGCGGGAGATTGGTGGGAACCTAATAAAATCCGTTTGCAAGTAAAACTATTTGAATCCTTGTCCAGTGATTATGGGTTAGTCTACTGTGGAGCATTTGTACATAATCCAAATGGGATGGTGTACAAATCATTCCCTAAATTTTCAGGGAACATCTATAAACATCTACTTGTGAGTCAGGTAATTACTGGTTCGTGTTCTTCGGTATTAATGCCTCGACACGTACTAGATAAAGTAGGGGATTTTTTTGAACAATACGACCTGCCGGAGGATAGAGAACTGTGGATGAGGATTTCAAAGAATTACGAAGTATCATATGTTAATCAATGTTTAGTCCATTTGAATGTCTGCCCATGCAGTCGTAGCACTAATCCTGAAGTAAAGTCTATAACATATCGACGCCTCTTGAGATTATATGAAAAGGATCTTATTAAATATGGTGTTAAGAGTAAAGCTTGGGCACATTGCAAACTTGTAATAGGACAAAAGTACTTAAGAAAAAGAAACATTATTAAAGCATTTACTTATTTTGCAGATGCGTTATTTACACATCCATCGATTCACGTGACTAAAGGGCTAATAATTTCCTTATTCCCTTTTATTCTTAGGCTAAAGCACTTGCGTTTAAAATAGCAGTAATCAGCAATTTAATATTAGGGTTGTTTTTAACTGTAAATTGGGTGATAATAGATGCGTTTAACAGGCATTTTTAAACCAATGCTATTGCTAGTAATAGTTATTTGTTTTATTTTCAACTCGAAAGAGTCCTATTCCTTTGTAATTGGAGGATTAACTATTACATATGATGATATTGTTATATTCATTATTTTTTTGTTAGTTATATTGCAAAAGTTATTAAAAGGAGGAAAGTTTGGTTGTGACAATACACTATGTATAAATTTTATATTTTTTGGATTGATAATGGTTAGTACTTTATTGACCATGTTTGTATCAAATAATCCTTTTGGAGATATAAAGCAGATTATTAGCATCTTTGAATATGCTATAGTATTTTGGCTGGGCTATACTTTAAATCTTGACTTGAAATCGCAGGAAATAAGTTTCAAGATCATAACGTTAGTCGGGAGTTTTATTGCACTAACATCAATACTCCTAGCTACTGGTTTTCTCGATATTCATCTTGGTGATGTTAGGGCACCTCGTGTAAGCATTTTAAAATATAGAGCAATTGGTTGGTTAGAGATTTATGGTTCATTTGGTGTTTGGATGCAGATTTGTTTGGGTATTATTCTTGCTTCTTTAATGCAACCTTTATTTAAAAAAGCCTATAATTATATAATTCTTCTTGTACTTTTAAGCGGCGTATTTGTTTCGCAATCGCGGGCGACATGGCTAACTACTTTCTTGGTTTTATCTGTTTTTCTTATAATGCTATTATATTTTAAATTAAGAAAACTAAAGTTCGGCGCACTAATAGGAGGCATTGCATCTATTGGCATAGTTGTTGTAGTATACTTAAGTTTTTGGCAATTTATTTTAGATTTATTTGAATATCTAATAAAAATAAAACCATTAAGTTATGTAAGCCGATTGAATCAATATGTTTTAGCGATTAGCATTATTAAAGATCAACCTCTTTTGGGTCTAGGCGCTGATGTTTTCAGTCAAATAAGTGCCGATGGTTCGGTTTTGCATAATACCTTTTTGGATATTTACGTGCGTTCTGGTTTGATAGGATTTGTTGGATATGTTAGTATCTGGATGTTACCTTTTTTTGCGTTAATAAGAACTATGGTAAAACTCAAAGACACTAGGTATAAATTATTTTGCGTTGCGTATTTAATTGGCATTATCGGAATGTGTATACAGAGCCAATTCTATTTAGCAGATGGGTTTCTTTTGATATGGTTTTTTTTGGGGATGGCAACTGCCTTTATGAGTTTGCAAGGAGTTAGAAAGGATGTCTACCTTAATGCATAAAATTGCAAACGAAAGTATTGAAATCTGCCATATTCAAATGGCCTACTATCCGGGCAGCGAGATGAGAGCGTTTTATGAATACACTCAAGCATTGTCTCGGATGGGACATCACGTCTGTGTAATAGCTGCTGGTAAACCTGATGAAGCTACTTTCGAATGTGTAAATGGTGTAGAAGTTTATAGGATTAAGGTTAGGTCAATATCAAAAAAATCTTTAGAGCCTGTGATATTTTTAAGGAAAGCCATACAGATTTTAAGAGCAGAAGCCAAAAGTAGGCCGTTTGATGTCATACATACCTATACTTCGTGGGAAATGATACCAATGCCTTTATTAATGTCCTCTGCAGCAAAACGGTTCGTTTTTGATATTAGATCGAACGCCATTAGTGGTGGACTTTTCACAACAATCGGTAAAGTGTTGCGCAGGATTTCGCGACTTGTTTATGACGCCGTTATAGTACTTGATGATGCGCTAGGAAAAGATATTTTTGGGAATTGTACGCGATATCATATAGTTCCTTTAGGGGTTGACCTTAACACTTTTAGTCCTGTAGGTATGCGGGACAAAAGACTAGCAAAAGAACGGTTTGGACTAAACCCCGAAAAGAATACTATAGGTTTTATAAGCAGTCTTTATCCAACTAGGCGTTGTGACAGAGTTTTAGAAACCTATAAGGTAGTAATGTCTAAAAAACCTGATACTCAAGCACTCATTGTAGGGGATGGCCCTGACTTTAGTAAGTTACAGCATGTTATTAATCACGATAGTATCTTAAAGAACCGAGTAAAGATGACTGGTAAAGTTCCGATAACTGAAGTACATCACGCTTACCATGCTTGCGATGTTTTTTTGTCATACATTCCAATTAACTCTATTTATGATCCACAACCACCACTAAAAACAATAGAAGCATTAGCAAGTGGAGTACCTGTAATAGCAACGGCAACCAGAGGAAATAAGACATTTATTCAAGATCAAGTTAACGGATTATTAGCTAATGATAACGTTGAAGATCTAGCATCTAAGTGTTTAACAATATTGTCCAATAAATGCTTAAGACAAGCTCTTATAAAAGCTGGAATAGAGACTGCAAAGAAGTTTGAGTGGAATAAGATTGTTCGAGATTATCTTCTTCCAATATATCTGGATTTGTTATCTTCTAAGTAAAAGTGAGAGGGTATAATTTAGTATGGTTCCAAAAATTCGAGGGAAAGTTTTACTTATAGCTTCAGTATATACTCATCTCGCTGCATTTCATAAACCATTCATACAATTATTAAAAAATAAAGGTTATGAAATCCATACAGCTGCGTCTTCTTCTGAGGGAAGGATTAACGAGATAGAAAGCCTGGGAGTAAAGTGTTGGGACATTCCCTTTGCTCGGTCACCATATAGCTTAAAAAACTATATGGCTTACTGTAAGTTAAGACAATTATTGATCTGTAACTATTTTAGTTTGATACATGTGCATACTCCTATGGCCGCGTTCTCAGGTCGGTATCTTGCAAAAGCTACACACCAGGGGCCTGTGTTATATACAGCACATGGCTTTCATTTTTTTAAAGGTGCTTCGAAACGTAACTGGTTATTATATTATAATGCTGAGCGTCTGGCTAGTAAATGGACAGATGGTCTAATTGTTATGAACGAAGAGGATTTTGAGGCTGGCAAAAGGCTTGGTTTTCTTCCTGGTAAGGACTTATTCTTTGTACATGGCGTTGGGGTTGACTTAAATAAATATGGAGAGATAAGATCTTCCTTAACTCTCAAAAAAAGCCTAGGTATTTCCTCAAGAGACCTAGTTATCAGTTGTGTTGCTGAATTTATACCAAATAAAAACCACGTTTTTCTTCTAAAAGCATGGTCTTATCTTGCCCAGAAATACAATAATATCCATCTTGTTTTGGTTGGAGATGGTAAGCTGAGGCATATGATTAACAAAGTAATTGACAGAGAAAGACTACAACGTGTTTTCTTGTTGGGTTTTAGAAACGATGTACCCGAAATACTTGCTGAATCAGATATTGTCACGTTGGTTTCTAAGCGGGAAGGTTTACCAAGATGTATTATGGAAGCAATGGCATCAAAGAAACCTGTCGTTGCTACAGACGTTAGAGGATCGCGGGATTTGGTTAAACACGGTAAGACCGGGTTTTTAGTTCCTCTTGACGATGTTAGTGCATTAGTAAAAGCTTTTGAGACTTTAATTAACAATACTGACCTGCGAAATAAGATGGGTCAAGCAGGACGAGAAGTTATCCAGGATTATTCTATCGACAGGGTTATCGCTGAAATGGAAGAAATATACGATATGTTTCTGCAAAAATGAGAGAAGGTATTGAGATACGTATGGATGGTATTTAAAAGCTGCAAATTATGAGGAAAACATACGCGCGTGATTAATGGGGCGTTCCATGCTGGCCTTCTGGTTGCGTTTCGGCCGGTACGTACCGGAAGTTAATTTTGCCCTTTTTGCAAAACATGATTTCTGTTATTGGAGCCAAGAACCGGGAAATTGCAGTTGAGAAATATGATATGCACAAGGTTAACCGGTTAATTATTGAAGTCATTGGGCTAAAAAGCAATTGAGCGGTGGTACTTAAATATGCGGTTAATTGTTAAGCGGGTTATGGATATCGTTGGTGCCTTGGCGGGTCTCGTTGTTGCCTTTCCGCTTATGCTTTTGACTGCCCTTTTAATCCGGTTAAATATGGGTTCTCCCGTAATTTTTCGCCAGTTGCGT
>JACDNV010000030.1 GCA_017656425.1 Candidatus Neomarinimicrobiota bacterium
TATTAAAAAAAAAACAATCAAAACCATAATAAACTTTATTAAATTTTAATATTAAAAAGGTATTTTAAATTTTTATAAAAAAAAAAAAAAAAAAAAAAAAAAAATTAAATTTTATTTTTTTTAAATTTTTTTTTTTTTTTTTTTTTTTTTTTTTTTTAATTATTTATTTATTTTACTTTTATATGTTAAAAATTTATTTATTGTAATACTTCTATTGGTTTTCTATCTCTTCACAAATTAAATCACCAAGCACTGATGTGGTAACTATCTTAGAATCGCTATAAGCGATATCGCGAGTTCTATATCCCTTCTTTAAAACACTATCCACAGCTTTTTCTATATCATCTGCAATATCACTTCTCATATAGGTAAATCTGAACATCATCGCAACACTTAATATCTGTGCTACAGGATTTGCTATATTTTTCCCCGCGATATCAGGTGCTGAGCCACCACCTGATTCATATAATCCAAAATTATCATCTCTCAATGAAGCACTTGGTAACATCCCAAGACTTCCAGCAACCCCAGCAGCTTCATCAGTCAATATATCACCAAACATATTTCCACAAAGTACAACATCAAACTGAGCCGGATTTCTTACCAATTGCATAGCAGCGTTATCAACAAGCATATGTTCGCATTTTACATCAGGATAATCTTTTGAGAGCTCTTCGACTACTTCTCTCCAGAAAACCATAGTGGTTAATACGTTTGCCTTATCAATCGAGGTTAATTTCTTATTTCTTTTTCTCGCAATTTCGAATGCGACCCTTGTTACTCTTTCTATTTCCCAGCGTTTGTAAACCATTGTATCATATGCTTTTTCATTACTGTCATTACCTTCTCTTCCTTTTGGATCTCCGAAGTATATCCCGCTTGTAAGTTCTCTAACAAACATTATATCAAATCCATCTTTAATAATTTTATTTTTTAATGGTGAAGAATCTATCAGGTAATCAGGTAATCTGATGTGTCTTAGATTAGCAAATAAATCAAATTCCTTTCGTAATCCCAGCAATGCTGTTCTTTCAGCACCTTTCCATTTGGGCAGATTTTGTTCATTAACCGGTCCACCAACCGCACCAAAAAGTATCGCATCCGACTGCCTACAAACTTCTAAAGTTTCTTCAGGTAAATGATGCTTATACTTATCCCAGGCAGAACCACCTACCAGTCCATATTTTAAGTTTATCTTTAAATTATATTTATTACTGATTGTATTAATTACTTTTACTGCTTCATTTACAATCTCAGGACCAATTCCATCTCCTGGTAAAACCGCTATTTTATATTCCATCTCTAAAATTTACCCCCTTTTGATATATAACTCATTAACCCACCGGATTCAATTATTTCAAGGGCAAATTTTGGTAAAGGTTGAAATCTTAAAACTTGCTCTGTTGTTTTAATTTTTAGTTCTCCTTCCTTTAAATTCAGCTCAATTATATCTCCATCATTTATATATTTTGATGCATTTTTACATTCAATAGCTAAAAATCCATTATTTATGCAATTCCTGTAAAATATTCTCGCGAATGATTCACAGACAATAGCTTTTATACCAGCACCTCTTAGTGCCCATACAGCGTGTTCTCGAGAGCTACCACAACCGAAATTTTCACCAGCAACCAATATACTCCCCCATTTAGTCTTTTCTTTGAAATTCAAATCAAGGTCCTCCATTGCATGCAAAGCAAGTTCTTCTTGTCTGTCTGTATTTAAATACCTTGCAGGAATAATCTCATCTGTATTAATATGATCTTTCTTATAAACAATTGCTCTTCCTTTCATAATTTACCTCACAGATATTTCCTTGGGTCTGTTATTTTTCCTTCAATTGCACTTGCTGCCACTGTTGCAGGGCTAGCAAGAAATACCTCTGACTCAGGACTTCCCATCCTGCCAACGAAATTTCTATTTGTGGAGCTGATACATCTTTCACCAGATGCAAGAACTCCCATATGTCCACCGAGACATGGACCACATGTTGGAGTAGATACTGCTGCCCCTGCCTCCATAAAAGTATAAAGCAAACCTTCCCTATCCGCCTGTTTCCAAACCTCTGTGGTTGCCGGTATTACTATCATTCTCACACCTTTAGCAACCTTTCTACCCTTTAATATGTTCGCAGCAACTCTTAAATCCTCGATTCTACCATTGGTACAACTACCAATAAATGCCTGATCTATTGCTATATCGTCTCTAATTTCAGATACACCTTTTACGTTGCTCGGAAGGTGTGGAAATGCAACTACGGGTTCCATATCAGAGACATCGATTTTAATTACGGAACAATAATTTGCATCTTCATCACTTTCAAAAATTGTATAACCACCTCTTACGCCTTTTTTATCAAGATATTCTTTTGTTTTATTGTCAGCTTTGATGATTCCTGTCTTTCCCCCCGCTTCAATAGCCATATTGCAAATTGTCATTCTACCTTCCATAGACATTTCTTCAATTATATTCCCAGTAAACTCTATCGCTTTATAAGTAGCACCATCAACTCCAAGTATTGAGATGATTTTCAAAACTATATCTTTGGCATAAACACATTCGGGCAACTTCCCTGTCACTTCTATTAAAATTGTCTCAGGTACCTTAAACCATAACTCCCCGGTTGCAAGAGCAGCAGCAAGGTCTGTACTACCAATTCCGGTTGCAAAGGCACCAAAAGCCCCATGGGTTGTTGTATGAGAATCTCCACAAATTATTGTTATTCCAGGCTTGACATATCCCTCTTCTGGTAATAATGCATGACATATACCGTGACGCCCAATTTCATAAAATTTACTTATCCCTTGCTCCTTTGCCCAGGTTCTTATTCTTTTCACCATCTCGGCAGATTTAATATCTTTATTTGGAATAAAATGATCGGGCATTATGACGATTTTGTCTGGATCAAAAACCTTTTTAATTCCGTATTTTTCAAGAATATCAATTGCAGGCGTCGTTGTAACATCATGACACATAATAAGGTCTATTTTGGCATTAACTATTTGGCCTGGAACTACAGTATCCAATTCTGAATGGTACGCAAGAATTTTCTCCACAATTGTTTGTCCCACTTATTAACCTCCTGTAAAATCAAACCTTTCCAAAAGTGTGTATTCTATTCAATCCTTCTACTATTGCCAGTGCAGAGGCTTTTATTATATCCTCATCAACTCCAAAAGCTGAGAAAACGTTGCCTTCTTTGTCTCTTAATCTGACTCTTACTTTTGCAAGGGCATTTGTACCGCCAGTGACAGATTTTAACCCATAATCTTCGAGTTTAATATCAGAGCCAAGCACAGATAAAATAGCATTGCTTAAAGCATCAACAGGACCTACACCAATAGCTGAGCCAATCTTTTCCTCATTGTTTATCTCTAACTTTACGGATGCTGTAGGCGTTACACCGCTACCAGAAACAACATTAAATTCTTTAAGCCTTATTTTAACCTCCTTTTCGGAGAGCCTTCCTATTACATCATTAGCTATTGCCAGAAGGTCTTCTTTTTCTAAAGATTTTTGCTTATCTGCGAGGTCTTTTATATGCTTTGTAATGGTATCAAGTTGCTCATCAGATACGATGTAACCTTCCTGTTCCAGAATCAATTTTATAGCATGACGTCCGCTATGCTTCCCTATTACAAATGTCTCACCTTTCCATCCAATATCTTCTGGTTTCATTATTTCATAGGTTTCTTTATCACTAATTACACCATGCTGATGTATTCCAGATTCGTGCGCGAAAGCATTTATACCAACAATGGCTTTATTTCTCTGAATTTCTATACCAGTTAGTTCCGAAACCATTCTGCTTGTACGATAAATCTCCTTTGTGTTTATATTGACTTCTTTTTTAAAATAATCTTTTCTTGTAACAAGATTCATAACAACTTCTTCCAGAGCAGCATTACCTGCTCTTTCTCCAATACCATTCACACAGCATTCTATCTGTCTTACCCCCATTTCAACTGCTATAAGTGAATTACTTACAGCATTTCCAAGATCATTATGACAATGAACACTTATGATAACTCTATCCAATTCCTCAACATTATTAAAAAGATACTTTATTCTATCTGCAAACTCTCTTGGTATAGCGTAACCAACGGTATCTGGTATATTTATAACAGAGGCCCCAGCTTTTATTGCTTCTCTAACCACTCTTACCATAAAATCGTAATCTGTCCTTGTTGCATCTTCAAGTGAGAACTCAACATCACTACAATATTTTTTTGCTCTTCTAATAGCTTCAATTGCCATTTCAACCACTTCATCAGGTTTTTTCTTTAACTTCTTCTCCATATGGATGTTAGAGGTTGCAATAAATGTATGAATACGGGGGTATTTTGCTTCTTTCACAGCTTCCCAGCATACATCTATATCCTTAGGTAATGCTCTTGAAAGCCCACAAACTATGGAATTTTTTATATTTTTCGCAATGAGCTTAACTGCCTTAAAATCTCCCTCTGAGGATATTGGAAAACCAGCCTCAATAATATCAACGCCAAGTCGTTCCAACTGCTTTGCTATTATCAACTTCTCATCAATAGTTAGCGATGCTCCAGGGCTTTGTTCACCATCTCTTAAAGTTGTATCAAAAATATATATTTTATTTTCGCTCATTTTTTTCCTCCCTAGGGAAACTACTCTATCTTCTTTTTCATTAAATAAAACTTCACACTATCGATTATAGCTTCCCAGCTTGCCTCTATTATATTCTCAGAAACACCAACAGTCCTTATGTTTCCTATATCTGATGTAGATTCTATAAGTACCCTAACCTTTGCTCCCGTTCCTCCAGATCCATTAAGAACCCTAACTTTATAATCAGTTAATTTTAAATTTTTCAATTCAGGATAAAAATTAATTAAAGCCTTTCTTAGCGCTTTATCAAGAGCATTTACAGGACCATTTCCTTCACTTGCTGAATGTTCTTTTTCATTATTAACTATTAAACGAATTGTAGCTTCTGATCTCGGGTCCTCATTTCTTTCCTTTTCAACAAGCACTCTAAATCCCTCAAGTTCAAAATATTCTTTATAAGTTCCTAAAACTTCGTTTACAAGAAGTTCGAAAGAGCCTTCTGCCGATTCAAATTGATATCCTACGTGTTCTAACTCTTTCAACTTATTTACAATCAATGGAATCTTATCTTCATTTCCTTTTAGATCAATATTCAATTCTTCTACTTTGTACTGAATATTACTACGGCCTGAAAGATCAGACACAAGTACTCTTCTCTTGTTCCCCACAAGCTCTGGATCTATATGCTCATATGTTCGAACGCTTTTCAACACAGCGCTAACGTGGACTCCTCCTTTGTGGGCAAATGCACTCTGTCCAACGAAGGGCATGTTGAATTGGTGAGATAGATTTGCCACCTCAGATATGAACCATGATATATGTGTTAGTTTTTTCAGGTTTTCATCTGGTATACACTTGTATCCCAGTTTAATTTGGAGGTTAGGTATTATTGAACATAAATTCGCATTACCACACCTTTCTCCATATCCATTTATTGTTCCCTGAACGTGCACACATCCATTTTGTACTGCTATTATACTATTTGCTACTCCCAGCTCTGAATCATTATGTGCGTGTATACCAAGTGGTTTAGTGGTATAATTCTTGGTCTTAGTAATGATTTCAGCAACTTCATGAGGCAGACTTCCACCATTTGTATCACAAAGAACAATACAATCGGCTCCAGCTTCTTCGGCAACTTTTATTACTCTTAGTGCATAATCCTCTGAGTCTTTAAAACCATCAAAGTAGTGTTCAGCATCAAAAATTACCTCTTTATCTTTATCTTTCAGATATTTTATGGAATCATAAACCAATTCCAGGTTCTGTTCTGGGGTTATATTTAAAGCCTTCTCGACGTGGAGTATCCAAGACTTTCCAAAAATCGTAACTACAGGAGTATCTGCCTCGACAAGTGCTCGGATATTGGGGTCATCTTCAACTTTAAATTTTGCACGCCTTGTGCTTCCAAATGCTGCAATTTTTGCATTATTAAGCTTTATCTTCTTAACTTCTTTAAAATATAATGCATCCTTAGGATTTGATCCGGGCCATCCACCTTCGATATAATGTACCCCGAATTCATCTAACTTTTTTGTAATTCTTAATTTATCCTGTAAGTTAAATGATATATTTTCACTCTGCGAACCGTCTCTCAATGTTGTATCGTAAATTCTTACTACACCTTCTACCTCTTCTTTTTCACTTTTCATTTCTTTTTCTCCAAATCGATAAATTTTATTTTTTCCCCTTTAGCCAGCTCATCATACCACGCAATTTTTCACCAACTTCTTCAATAAGTAAATTTTTATGTTCATATCTCAATGCATTCATCACAGGTCTTCCAGCCTGGTTTTCAAGTATCCACTCCCTAGCGAAAGTACCATCCTGTACCTCTCTAAGTATCTGACGCATCCTATCTTTAACATCATCATTTATTACTCTTGGACCCCTTGTCATTCCGCCATATTCGGCTGTATCACTAACTGAATAATACATCAATGAAATTCCACCTTCGTAAAACAGATCAACAATTAATTTTAACTCATTCAAACATTCAAAATAAGCTATTTCAGGTTGATAACCTGCTTCAACAAGTACTTCGAAACCAGCCTTAATCAATTCAGTAACTCCACCACAAAGGACGGTTTGTTCACCAAATAAATCCGTTTCTGTTTCTTCTTTGAATGTTGTTTCAATAATACCTGCTCGCCCCGCACCAATACCGCAGGCATGAGTAATTGCCATATCTTTTGCTTTTCCACTTGCATCCTGATATACAGCAATAAGTGCAGGGACACCTTCACCTTTTTGATAAGTGCGTCTTACAAGGTGCCCTGGTCCTTTTGGAGCAACCATATACACATCAATATCTTTACTTGGAATTATTTGGTTGTAATGAATATTAAATCCATGACTGAAAACAAGTGCTTTCCCCTTTTTCATATGCTTTTCAATACTTGCATAATAAATCTTTTTTTGGACATCATCTGGAACAAGCATTTGAACAATATCAGCCTGTTTTGCAGCTTCTTCAGCAGATACAGGTTTAAAACCATGCTCTACAGCAAGATCGTAATTAGATGTGCCTTCCAATTCGGCAACTATTACATCATAACCGCTATCTCTCAAATTTTGTGCCTGTGCATGGCCCTGGCTACCATAACCAATTACTGCAATTTTTTTACCTTTTAATAGTTCTGGTTTTGCATCTCTGTCATAATAAATTTTTAATGACATCTTTTTCCCTCCTAACAAATCATTTATTCTCTTAATGCAATTTCTCCGCTTCTGATATATTGTTGAATACCAAAAGGCAATAGTAATTCAATAAACCTACTGATTTTACGCGGGGGTCCTGAGAGTTCAATTGTAATCCATGTTTTTGATACATCGAGTATTTTAGCTCTGAATACATCAATAAGCTCGAAAATATCTGTTCTCTTTGAATTTGTTGCTCTTACCTTGATAACAAGATATTCTCTGATAATAAAATTCTTTTTGTGAGAAATATCTTCAACTTTAATTACATCAATGAGTTTATTAAGTTGTTTTACGATTTTTTCAATTTGTTCATCAGTTCCTCTAATACCAAAATTCAACTTATAAATGTTTGGGTCCTCGGTTGCTGTCCCTATCACATTTTCTATATTATATCCCCTTTGGGTTATCAATGATGAAATTCTGGCAAGCACTCCTGGCTTATTAATTGCTGTTACAACTATTGAATGTTTTTCCTGCATAGTTTTTACCCTCTAGTTTTTATCTCCAATCATCAACTAAAATTTCATTCAAAGATTTACCTGCTGGAACCATTGGGAAAACATTTTCCTCTCTATGGACAGCAAATTCCACCAGCGCAGGCCCTTTAAATGAAACAATTTCTTTTAATGTAGGAACAACGTCATCCGGATTTTCAACTCTGTATCCTTTAATATAATATGAATCAGCAAGTTTGATAAAATCTGGGCAATAATATTCAGGACACTTTTTATGAGAACCGTCACACACATCGGGACAATTAATGTTCCTTTTTAAACAAGTTGATGAATATCTTCTATCCCAAAAAAGATCCTGCCATTGTCTAACCATTCCAAGATAAGCATTATTCATAATCAATATTTTTACGTTTACGCAATTCAAATGTGCTGTAGCAAGTTCCTGAATATTCATTTGAATACTACCATCACCAGATATAAGTATTACAGTTTTATCAGGATTACCGATCGCTGCACCTATAGCTGCAGGCAAACCGTAACCCATAGTGCCAAGTCCACCGGAAGTCAAAAGTGTCTTTGGATATTTATACTTGTAATACTGAGCAGCCCACATTTGGTGCTGACCAACGTCTGTAACTATTATAGTATCTTCCGGCACTATTCCATTCAATGAATCTATAACATACTGAGGCAATATTTCTCTCTTTTCTTTCTGGTTATATTTAAGTGGATATTCCCTCTTCCATGCTTCTACGTTATCATTCCAGTTACTTCTTTGTCTTGGTTTAACATATTCAATTAATTTTGTAAGTACTTTCTTAGCGTCACCAACAATCGGGATATGAACTTTTACATTTTTACCAATCTCAGCTGGATCTATGTCAATGTGAATCACAGTTGCTTTTGTAGCGAATGTTTTCAAATTACCTGTTACTCTGTCATCAAACCTTACTCCAACAGCTATTAACAGATCACACTCCATTAACGCATGGTTTGCTGCATATGTACCGTGCATTCCTGGCATTCCAAGAAACAATTTATGATTAGATTCAAAAGAGCCGAGCCCCATAAGTGTTGAAACAACCGGAATATTTGTTCTTTTAGCCAGTTCCCTAACTTCTTGATGAGCATTAGACATTACTATCCCACCGCCTATATAAAGGAGGGGCCTTTCTGCTTTTGAAATTTCATCGGCTGCTTTTTTTATCTGCTTTACATTTCCCTCATAAACAGGCTTATAACCAGGTAAATTGACAGAATCCGGATATTTGTAATCTTTCAGCTTGGCAACAGAAATATCTACAGGTATATCAATAGCCACTGGACCGGGTCTACCTGTCCTAGCTATGTAAAATGCCTCTTTTAATATATGTGGCAGTTCCTCAATATGATTGACTAAATAATTATGTTTTGTAATTGGTCTGGTTAAACCAACCATATCTGTTTCCTGGAAGGAATCCGATCCAATAAGACCGGTTTTTACCTGACCACTTATTACAATTAATGGAACTGAATCCATTTTTGCAGTAGCTATTCCTGTAATAGTATTTGTTGCACCGGGTCCTGAAGTGACTATAACTACACCAACTTTACCTGTTGATCTTGCATAACCATCAGCAGCATGCACAGCTCCCTGTTCATGCCTTGTCAGTATTACCTTAATATCAGTAGCATTATAAAGTTCGTCAAATATTGGAATTACTGCCCCACCAGGGTAGCCAAATATCCTGTCAACACCTTCATTTCTAAAGGCATCTATAACAATCTTCGCTCCTGTTATTTCTTTTTCCATAGCTCACCCAATATTTTATTTTTTAAAAACTGCACCTTTACTCGCAGATGTTACCATGCTCGCATAGCGTTTTAAAACTCCAGTTTTTACCTTTGGTGGCAATGGTTCCCATCTTTTTCTTCTTTCATTTAATTCTTCTTCACTTAATTTAACCTCTAATAGACCTTTTTCAACATCAATATGAATAATATCTCCATCTTCCAGTAATCCTATTGGACCACCAACTGCAGCTTCAGGGGATATGTGCCCAATACATGCACCCCTTGTCCCTCCTGAAAACCTACCATCGGTTATCAAAGCTACCTTATCTCCAAGCCCAAGCCCCATAATAAGTGATGTAGGTGACAACATTTCCTGCATACCAGGTCCACCTTTTGGACCCTCGTAGCGTATAACCACTACATCTCCAGGCTTTACCACACCGGACATAATCTTGTCCAACGCTTCCTCTTGACTATTAAAAATTACCGCAGGTCCCTCGAATTTAAGCATGCTTTTATCAACACCTGCATATTTTATAACAGCGCCTTCAGGGGCTAGGTTACCAAACAGGATCCTTAACCCACCTTTCTTGCTATATGCATTCTCAATTGGTCTTATAATTTCAACATCTTTTATTTCGGCATCTCTAACACTTTCATATATTGTTTTCCCAGTCACAGTAATACATTCTTTGTTAATTAAGCCTTCTATTTTCGATATTTCCTTTATAATCGCAGAAATTCCACCGGCTCTATCAACGTCTTCCATATGATAATTGCTTGATGGAGAAACTTTACATATATTAGGCACTTTTTCTGATATCTGATTTATTCTGTTTAAATCATAATATATTTCTGCTTCATTTGCAATCGCCATTAAGTGCAAAACGGTATTTGTCGATCCCCCCATTGCCATATCAACAGCAAAAGCGTTATCTATACTTTTTTCTGTAATTATATCTCTTGGACAAATATTTCCCTTTGCAAGATTAACGATTCTCTTACCTGCTGATTTATACAAAGCTAACCTTCTATCATCTTCCGCCAGAATTGTCCCGTTTCCTGGAAGTGCAATACCTAGGGCTTCCATCAAAGAGTTCATTGAATTAGCTGTGAATAGACCTGCACAGCTGCCCACCCCCGGGCACGCATTTCTCTCTATCTCCAATAATTCTTTTTCATCAATCTCACCAGATTTATGCTTTCCGATACCCTCAAACACCGTAATTAAATCTATATTTTTACCTTTCCACTTCCCTGCTCTCATTGGTCCACCCGAAACAAAAATAGAGGGTATATTAAGTCTTACACTCGCTATTAACATACCAGGTATTATTTTATCGCAATTTGGTATAAATACTAATCCATCGAAGTTATGAGCATTTACCATTATTTCAATGGAATCCGCAATTATCTCCCGACTAACAAGACTATACCTCATTCCATTATGCCCCATTGCAATACCATCGCAAACAGCAATAGTATTGAATTCAAAGGGAACTCCACCAGCTTCTATTATTGCTTCTTTCACTATTTCCGAAACTTTATTTAAGTGTTTATGTCCGGGAACAATTTCAGAGAAAGAATTAACAACTCCAATAAATGGTTTACTAAAGTCCTGGTCCTTTAGACCCACTGCCCTTAATAATGCTCTATGTGGGGATTTATCCAGTCCCTTTTTTATTAAATCACTTCTCATTAGCTACCTCCTTATTATAAAAAAAATCCCTTCTTTCGAAGGGAGCCAGGATTTTTATTCTTTAAATGGATTTAATCCTAGCTCCCCCCATCACCCAAAAGTAATATAATGATGGGTAATGATTTCCTTTTTGATACTGTATCTATTATTAATCTAATTCTTACTTTCATTTTACTATCAATTATACAACAAAATTTATTTCTTTACAATGAGGAAGTCAATAAATCAATTTAAATAACCTAAACATTATAAATTTTTATAGAAAAGAGTAAAATTTTTTAATTTTACAGTTATATATTCTTTCCATTATTCTTTTACTTTATTCAAAATATCATACGCCATATCTTTATGGACAGTATAAGTAAGCATTTTAAGTTTTATATAATCCCCACGATAAAAAAGATATCCCTTAAACTTTCCATGCCTTGAGCTTCTGGCTGAATCCTTTACCAAAAACCAATCATGCCCATCAATCTGGGTATAACCAACGAGATGAACTCCATGGTCATCAGTCGTTGTTTTATTATATATCCTAAACTCCCGTGAGTCCTGGTTTATATAACGCTGAGGTATGTCAAAATCAGGCACTATTGCAGCATCCTCAAACCCGTTATATCCCGGTTCGCTCACATCACCACCTATTGCAACACTATAACCATTTTTTATGGCATTTTTTAAAGTTTCATACCATACATCCAGAGGAACATTATAGTAATCAGCACAGTGCCACCAGTTGTCTGGAACTTTAAATTCTCCCCTCGTATAGAAAGGAGTTGACAAAGTAGACATAATATCAACATAATCATCGGGATTTATCTTCAATACCTTTGTTGCAAATTCAACAGGTGTGTAAGTTTTCTTTTTCCATTTAATTTCCTTTGGAGGCTCTCCCATATATTTATTTAAAATAACCTTTGCCATCGGTAAAATTTCTTCAATATCCCATAAGTCATTTTCATAAGCAAAATCCAATAACTTTTTCAACTCTGAAAACATCATTGAATGATCATATTTATCACCAAATTTAATTCCTGGATATGACTCAGACGGTACTATACCATACTTCCTTATTATTCTAAAAATAGCATTACACTCAGAGCCTTGTCCAAATTCTGAATCCCCTCTTTTTATAATATATCTGATTATTTTGTCCAAATACTCATGATATACAATATACATTTCAGACAGTTTTATTTTTTCACCTGTTAATCTATAGACTTCCGACTCAATTAAGCTCGTAGAACTAAATGCCCAGCATGTACCGGTTCTATATTGAGCCACCGGTTGAAAATGCCATACCTTTCTAAATACTTCAGGTGATTCCGGCTTTTTCACATCTACAAAATCAAATCTTAGTACCTTCCTTTCCTCTAACTCTTTCTTCTTTTGTTCTTTTTGTCTCTTTCTAATTTCCTGTGTTATCGAATCTTTATAAGCTTTTTCTCTCTCTTCCTTCTCTCTTAATTCTCTCAATACAGGATCTTCATACTTCTTTTCGTATTTTACTTTATTTACTTGAGGATATAATATAATTATTGATAGATACAAAATGTGAATTAAAAATATCAATCTCTTCATTTTTATCCTACACTTTTAATAAACTATCCAAAAGTAAAATAATTTTTTAAAAATGCAAATTTTAATATATAATATCTGATATACTGATAGTGTCAATAATTTTGTGTAAAAATGGTAAATGAGATGAAAAAGAGCATACCCTCCTTAAGTTAAGGGAAAAAGAAAGTTAAGATGAAAGAAGGGGGGGAGGTATGACAAAGAAAGCAAGACAGGATTAGTTAAGTGAGGAGAAAAGATTATTGCAAGAAGTGATATTAAATGATGAAGAGTTAATGAGGGGATTAATACAGGATACATTGCAGAGGATAGTAGATACAGAATTTGATAAATATATAGGGGTAGCCCCATATGAGCGTTCAGATGAGAAGAGGGAATAAAGGAATGTATACAGAGACAGGAATATATTGACACGATTGGGAAGATTAGAGATAAGGTTACCGAGGGATAGAGAGGGTAATTTTTCGACAGAATTATTCAATCGATATCAGCGAAGTAAGAAGGCATTGCTATTAGCACTATCGGAGTCATATTTTGAGGGGGTATCCACACGAAAAGTGGGTAAAATAATGGAGAAGCTATGTGGTGAGCAATTTGGAAGAAGTACAGTTAGTAATATATGTAAAGATTTAGATAAAGTGTTAGAAAACTTGAGAAATAGGACCTTAGAGAAGTGCTATCCCTATTTGGTATTAGATGCTCGATACGAAAATATAAGGGAGAGTAGAATAGTGAATAAGAAGGCAGTAATGATGGTTTTAGGGATAAATGAGGAAGGATATAGGGAGATATTGTCTGTAGAAATAGGATATAGTGAAGAGGGAGAGAAACTGGATAAAGGTATTCAGTAGACTGAAAAAGATAGGATAAGAGGGGGTAATCTACATAGTCAGTGATGATCATGAAGGTTTAAAGAATGCAATAAGCAGAAGTTTTCCTGGTATATTTTGGCAAATGTGTCATACACATTTCATAAGGAATTTCATAAGCAAATTTTCACGAAGGGAGGTAAGGAAATATATATGTTGGATACAGGATGTATTCAGGGCACCTGATATAGATGAGGCACAACGAAGAAAGTCTATATTGATAAAGAAGTTACAGAGAGATGGTGAATATCGCATAGCAGAATGAGTAGATAAAGAGGAGAACGAGAGTTGTTAGGATATTTCCTAATGAAAAATCCTGTTTGAGGTTAGTAGGAGGAATAATATGTATGGAGTATAGTGAGTATTGGCAAAGTGGAAGAAGGTATTTGAGTATAGGAGATAATAAAGTTGACGAAATATTAAATATTAAGCTGGAATTTTGTATAAAAACTGGGAGATGGGAGAGGAAATTTCTCTATGATATTTACAGAGACTGTTTCATTTTTTGTGTAAATACCTCTTTTCATTAGAGCTCCAGGTTTAATCTTCCTTCGAAATGGATAGCCAACTGGGCAATAATTTTTGTCCAGTCCCTGATGGCTTTTTTCCATTTTTTCGAGATATCTAAATAAGCCAGGTAAAGCATTTTCTCCAGTGCTGCATCGGTTGGGAAAACTGTTTTGGCTTTGGTGACTTTGCGAAATCCTCGATGTAGGGCTTCTACCGGGTTGGTAGTATAAATCAGTTTTCGGATCTCAGGGGAATACTCAAAGTAAGTGGAAAGATGCTCCCATTTACTCTTCCAGGAGCGAATGACAATGGGGTAGCGTTGCCCCCATTTCTTCTCTAACTGGACTAATTCTTCTTCCGCCACTGCTTTAGTAGGAGCTTGATAGACACGTCGCAGGTCTTTCATAAATTCCCGTTGGTCTTTATACG
>JACDNV010000031.1 GCA_017656425.1 Candidatus Neomarinimicrobiota bacterium
AGTTTAATTATACCCACAATATTGTAAACAACCTGATTGAAATCACCTCTGCAAGAGAAATAATCCTGAATGCCTATCTTGTGCCGAAGTGGGAAGTATCTTTAAGAAGAGAGGCTCTCATCAGGGCAACCCATGCCTCAACGGCAATAGAAGGGAATCCTCTTACACTTGAAGAGGTAAACGAACTTGCTCAGGGAAGAAAGATCACTGCCGCAAGGAGAGCAAAGCAGGAAGTCCTAAATTATCTTAATGTTCTAAGAAATATAGAAAAGTATCAGGATGATGGAAAAATAAGAGAAAAACACGTTTTGGAGCTGCACAGGGATATAACCAGGGAAGCGCTTGAGAATCCTGAATGGGAGGGGAAATATAGGGAAATACAGGTATACGTAGGAAACAGAATCACAGGCGAGGTAATATTTACGCCTCCACCATCTGAAGATGTCCCCCTCTTGATGAGAAATTTTTTGGG
Source organism: Candidatus Neomarinimicrobiota bacterium (assembly GCA_017656425.1). Taxonomy (NCBI): domain Bacteria; kingdom Pseudomonadati; phylum Fidelibacterota; species Fidelibacterota bacterium. Next base: position 473 of record JACDNV010000031.1, read on the forward strand.
TTGGTTAAATTCTGAAAAATCTTTCGAACTCCATCCTGTTCTGGTTGCTGGAATTTCTCACTACGAATTCGTAAGGATCCATCCCTTTGCTGACGGAAACGGCAGAACTGCAAGGGCACTCGCAACCCTGATACTTCATATAAGAGAATTTGATATAAAGAGATTCTTTGCCCTTGATGATTACTACGACAGTGATAGGAGAGCCTATTATTCAGCTCTGAAATCAGTGAATCAAAAAACTCTTGACTTAACTCAATGGCTTGAATACTTCACTGAAGGGGTCAAAGTCTCCATACTGCGTGTGAGGGAAAGGGTTTTACAGTTATCTATCGAAAAAAGAAAACAAAAAAAGAGAGGGCAAATTGCACTTACTGAAAGGCAGATGAAAATAATAGAGTTTATTCAGCGTAACGGAAAAATCACTTCAGGAGATATTCAGAGAACATTTGGAATTTCAAGGCAAGCTGCTCATAAGGAAATAAAAAAACTGATAGAGTTAGAAATTATCGAACAAAAAGGAAGTGGCAAGGTTGTTTACTATGTGCTTAAGTAGGTTGACGCAAAAGTTGACGCAAAAGTTGACGCAAAAGTTTAACATAGAAGGTCTTTAAAGGAGATGAGGAAGCCGGGGCGAGGAGGCAATCTACCCCAGGAAGTGGCTTGACGCCCAAAATATACCGCCATCGCCCTTGTTGAGGGAGATTGCCGCGCTCGCTCACGCTTCGCTCGCAATGACAAGGAGACCTTCCCCAAACGTCATTGCGAGGAGTCCCATTGGGACGACGAAGCAATCTGCTCTGCAAGTAGGAATACAATTAAAACATGCTACCATCACAGCTTAAGCATAATAGATTGCCACGCTCGCTTACGCTCGCTCGCAATGACAGCGGGCTACCGAAGAATTTACACCAAGTTACTTCTTTAGCTAGTTAGCTTGTTAGCCCGATAGCTTGATAGCTTGTTAGCTTGACAGCCAGTCAGACCATTTACCTCTCAGCCATCCAGCTACCTAGCCGTCTAGCCATTTCGCTATCTAGCCACCTCGCCATCTAGCTATCTAGCCATCTCGCCATCCAGCCATCTCAATCCAATGAGATTGCCACGTTTCGCTTGCAATGACGGGGGAACCTCATCCGAGCGTCGTTGTGAGAAACCGAAGGCGACGAAGCAATCTATTTTGTAAGCGGAATAACAATCAAAACATGCATCCATTGCTTCATCCACAATAGATTGCTTCGTTATCGCTCACAACGACAGGAAGAGGTTATAGCTAAAGCACAAATATTTTTTAAACTCTCTTTAGAAAGTATATGCCTAATTGTTCGAATTTTATGAAAATCCTGGCAGTGCAATGGAGTCCCATTTAAACTAAGAAATATAGACAAATAAACTTACGCCGTTATGCTTTTTAAAGATTTCTATACAGCTTTCACATCTTTCAAGAATATAAATTGTAATTCTATTTTAATTGCTTCTCAGAGCAACATTTGTTTATAATGTCGTTTAAAAATCTTTGTACTTATCAGCAAGGTATCAATACCCCTTCTGTACCAATATCAATATCATCAGATATAAGTCGAAACATAAAATGATTGGTTTTCTAACATTTGCTTGACTTATTTCATTACATAACTTAAAATAGAATAGGATGGTTAATTATGGTTGGAATTGGTCAAAAAGTAAGGAAGTTAAGAGAAAATTTAGGAATTAGTCAGCAAAGGCTTGCTGAATTGCTTGGTGTTTCTCGACCAACAATATCTCAAATAGAAAGAGAAGAAAGAAGAATATCAATCGACGAGATAATAAAACTGTCTGAAATATTCAACGTTTCCATAGAAAGTTTAATAAATATAGAAAAAGAACCGGAAATTATTTTAGAAAAAAATAGGAAAATAACTAAAGTAAAACCCCAAATTAGAATCAATGTACCACAGAAAAAACTTGACAAATTTAAAGAAGTATTGCTATACATTTTAAATAAAGTTGGCTCAAAACCTAATGTTGGGGAAACTGTCATCTATAAGCTTCTGTACTTCATTGATTTTGACTTTTATGAAAAGTACGAAGAGCAGCTAATTGGAGCAACATATATAAAAAATAAATATGGACCAACACCCTTAGAATTCCAAGAAATTGTCAATGAGCTACTCGACAAAGATATTATCAGAGTAAAAACTGGATATTTCAAGTATCCCCAAACAAAATATTTACCCTTAAGAAAACCTGATCTTGCAAAACTAAAAGCCCATGAGATTGAATTAATAGATGATGTTCTTAATAAACTCTCTGATATGAATGCTGCTCAAATAAGCGAATATTCACATAACGATGTCCCTTGGTTAACAACAAATGATGGGGAAATTATTGAGTATGAATCTGTTTTCTATAGAACACCTCCCTATTCTGTGAGAGAATATAGTGAGGAAGATTTTCAATGAAATATCTTATCTGCCTGAATTTAAAAAAGATGCAAAAAAACTCCGAAAAAGATTTCAAACTATTAAAAGCGATTTGGAAATTTTTGTAGAAAAACAGCTTTTTCTTTATCATAAACTGAAAATTGATAACAAAGGAATTTTTCAAATTTCAGGCTTACATATAAATTATCCTAAAATATATAAAGCCAAAAAATTCGCATGTCGTTCTCTTAAAGGAAGAGGAGCTAAATCAGGTATTAGAATTATTTATGCTTATTATGAAGATAAAGATAAAATTGAGTTTATAGAGATTTATTACAAAGGTGATAAAGAGAATGAAGATAAAGAAAGAATCTTAAGATATTACGAAAAAGAATATTGAATAAATTAGGTCGTTGTAAATCTAAGATAAAGAATAGCATCGCTTAAGGAAATATATTAACCAAATTTTATATCAAGTAGAAAATATTGTATACAGTACCCACCTTAACTCTAATTATTATGCCGAAGTGGCAAGTACCTTTAAGAAGAGAAGCTCTCACAAGGGCAACCCATCCTTATCATTTTGCTCGCGATAGTAGATTGTCTGTGTGTCATTGCGAGGAAGCCGCTTTTGTGGACAATGGAGCAATTCGTTTCTGGTAGTTCTTAAAGATATAGAGGGAAACCAGCGGTTATAAGAGGAAGTCTTTTATTGAGCTGAATGACTCCATGTGGTAGAATTCGTCTTCGATTAATCCGTGAGAGGATTTCGCATTGGCATTAGCATTGGGGTAATGTGTCCGTAGGATTCTTAATCGGGAGAGGTATATATTTTACCTTAGCATTTCAATTCTTTTCGACATATTTTCTCTTTACCTTTATGCTATTTCAATTTTGTCCTGTGGTGACTCTTTTAAATTTCTTTTCAGAAATCTTACAGAGCATAGCCCTTCCCCGAGCTGTGCTCTCACTATTCATTATCCTTAATTAATTTTGTTATATTTCTATGTTCGTATGCTTTTCTATACTAATGCTAGAAATTTCTTGACAATAGTAATATATATATATTATATTACATCATATTTTTTAAGGTAAATTGAAGCAAAAACAGGTAGGGAGAAGTTGTGGATGTTGAGAGGATTAATCGAAGTGAGTCCAACGAACCCGGTAAAGGGGATTTAACATCTAAGGAGGATGAATTCTCTTTTTTAGAGCTGGAAGAAAGATTGGAAATGGAAGCTGCTCCGCCAGTTGATTCTCCTATTGAATGGAGAGTAGACTGGTATTTTTAGTTGTTGTTCTGTAAAGCTTTCCTGCCTAAATATTGATTCAACTACTTATTCTTTTTCTCTGCTGTGGTTTGGTGGAGCTTTACATGGTTATAGTGGAGATTAATATTGAGAAGGTTATATATGAGATTGATTGTCTTTTTCGTAAAGAGGTCGGTGAAATTCTGAATAACATGGAGCTCTGGGGTATTTTAGATGACAGCGAAGGTAACGGGAAGCGTGGGGGGTTTAATGTCCATTATTATTACCCACTGCTTTTTTATGACTTTTATAAGGATATAGGAATAGGTTACTTTAAGATACTATCAGTTTATAGTAGGTTATTCTTGATGTATTGTTTGTTGGTGGATAGGATTACAGATGATTACAGAAGAACTGCGAGCCCAGAGGATATTTTGCTCCTGTCATCGCTCCAGAAAAGGGCTCTCAGCATCCTTTATAAGATATTCGGTTCAGATTCTGAATTCTGGAGGTATTTTCACAGGTATTATTTAGATTACTTAGGGGCCGTTCTCAACGAACAGAATAAGCATTTTGATAGGATAAGCTCCTATCCTTTTGACGAATTTAAGAAGATAGCCAGCGGGAAATCTGCCCTGGCTAAAACCGTTACTGCTGCTTTGGGGATTTTGAAAGGATCAGAGAAGGAAATTGAGATTTTAGACCTCTCACAGGATTATTTCTATATCGCTTATCAGCTATATGATGATTTAGTCGATTGGAAAAAGGATATTGAGAACAGACAATTTTCATATATATTGACAAAATTGATAATTGAGAATGAGATACCGGAGACCTGCATCAATTGTAACGTCATCAGGAAGTTTTTATTTTGTTCGGATGTGGCTGAAGAGATTATGGAAGTGGCCAGAGAATATTACGAGAAAGCCTTAGAGGTTCTGGGGGATTACAAATTTCTTTCGTGGCGGAGAATAATACATGATTATATGGATAGGTGTACTATATTAAGGGATGATATAATTAACATAAAAAGAAAAGTTAGACGCGGAGGTGGTAGCAAGACTCCAATGGGTGCTGGCTCTATGAGCAAGGTAGTTGTGAAAACAAGTGGTGGCCGTTTAGCTAAGGAAGTTATAGAAGAATCTGTTAAGCACTCTATAGAATTTCTTTTGAAGTTACAAGGACAAAAGGGCTTCTGGGAGGATTTCCTGCTGGACGTGGGTTATTCGACGGAGTGGGTGACAGGATATGTCGGTAATTCGTTGATTTCTGCGATGGTTTTTAACGAGAGTATTAGGGATAAACTGAAACTTGCCTCCAGAGCTTTGATAGGGGCACAACATCCAATTGGGGGTTGGGGCTTTAATGAAGATAGCGGGGTAGATGCGGATTCAACATCAAATGTTGTAATTTTCTTGAGAAGAATGGGTAAGTTGGTAGGTGAGCAGGCTGTTAAAGTGTTGAAGGAAAATCAGAATGGAGATGGAGGTTTTGGTACATACTCAATCAAAGAAATACTACGAGAACAGGAAAAGCTGAATATAAACTTTTCTGCACCGATAGAGCTCTATGGCGGGTGGACGTCGTCAGACATACAGATTACAGCAATTGCAATACAGGCATTGTTGGCAATAGGATTGGAAAGAGAATCGGAAGTAATGAGAAGGGGTGTGTCATTTATTATTGGCAAACAGCATAGCGAAGGCTACTGGGATGCATACTGGACAGAAGGGAAGATTTTAGGGACTTCTTTTTGTGTGCAAACATTGAATAAGTTTTGTAAGTGTGGTCGGTATATTAAGAGGGCCCTATTATGGTTGATCGACATACAGTCTGAAGAAGGTGGTTGGAGCAATCAGGTGACTCCTGTGTTGAATCCTTACGATACCGCGTTAGCTTTGCTGGCCTTTATGGTTAAAGGTAGTGGAATAGATTGTAGCAAGTCTATTAAAGAAGGGATTGAGTGGCTGATTGCAAATCAACTGGAAGATGGGAGCTGGGAGTCATCTCCCATAATGGTAATTCCAAGACCGTGGGAGAAGAATCAGCCAAACAGGCAGTATAAAATGCCTGCCATCCGGGATGATAAGCGCATTTTCACTACTGCTACTGTTCTAAGAGCTTTGCTTGGATACTGTAAGTGGATGAGCGTCTAGTGAAGGAACGGAATAGGGCTGAGGTAATTCTTTCTGTTGAAGGTATATCCAAGACTTACAGAAAAAAGTGGATTTTGGATAATGTTAGTTTCGAAGTAAAAAGAGGAGAGGTTGTTGGACTAGTTGGCCCCAATGGATCAGGAAAGTCGACGACCATCAAGATTATATGTGGACTTGTTTTTCCTGATAGAGGAGATGTTAGGATAAATGGAGTAGGAGTATTCACTAATCCGCTGGTTGCCTTGAAACGGGTTGGAGCTTTGGTTGAAGGAGCACAATTTTACCCTTATCTCACGGCCTTCGAGAACCTTGAATTAATTTGTTCAATTTCTGGTCTGGATACGTCCCGGATTGACAGGCTGCTCAATTCCGTTGGACTGTCAGAGGCAATTCACGTTAAGGTGAAAGAGTTTTCTCAGGGTATGAGGCAACGTTTGGGAATAGCGCAGGCTCTTCTAAAAGAACCAGAGCTTGTAATTCTGGATGAACCCACCAGTTTTCTGGATCATAATGGGATGGAATTGCTGTTTGGTATTATTCGTGAGTTGAAAGACTCCAGTAAAACCGCTTTTTTAATATCCGGCAACGATCTGAGTGGTATGAGTAAAATATGTAATAGAATTATTGCTTTGAACAAAGGCAAGATAGTCGCAGATGGCTTTCTTGGAAATCTTTCAGAGGAAGGTGTTTCTTCTCTGGAAAAACTGTTTTGAATCTGGATATATAGTGGAGGTAAAATAGTGAGTCAACTAAAAGTTCTGTTGTTTGTAAGTTTTTGGCTACTGATACTGGGTACTTTTCCTGCTGGATGGGCTGTTGATAAGGATTCATATTTTGAAGTTTATAAGTTCAGAATTAATGGTTGTATAAAGGATTATGTTATTGAGGACATAAATGGAGATGGCTTAAAGGATATAATGGTGTTCTATCAAAGGCTGGATTTACACAGGAATTTTTGTGCTGCGATTTATTATCAGAGCTCGGACGGCTTTAAGAGCAGACCGGATCAGAATGTCAGAATTGATTCATCAGTGATTATTCTTGATTTAGCCAATATCGATCCAAGTCCTGCGTTGGAAATAGTGGCTATTGAGCCTGAGGGAGTGTTTTGTTATACCCGGCATAAAGACGTTTTCGTGGATGTGCCAGAATTGCTTATAAAGGAGGAGTCGGTATTTAGAGTTCCGGGCCCTAGAAAACTTCTGTGGGACTTTTCGGAAGATTTCGATAATGATGGGATAGATGAAATGGTTATTCCCGGGTTTGGCGGATTGAAGATTTATAAAAAAGGCGTAACCCGGGACGATTATCGTTTAAACTCTCTGTTACACGTTTGTCCGGATGTCATTCTGGAGGAATCTCAAGAGGTTGCAAAAAGCATTTCACCTATTTACAGAATTCCGAAAATGTTGTTTATGGATTACAATAATGATGGGAAAAGAGATATCCTGGTTATTGAAAGATATGGTTTGAAGATCTTTTTTCAGAAAGGGGTGCCAATGTTTACTGATGAAAATTCTGCGCAACTACGACTGGGGTTCGGATATTGTAACACTTCGGCTATTTCGGTTGGAACCAGAGGGGACTCTAAAGAGAAAATAGGGATAGGTCATATAGTTGATCTGAATAATGATGGGTTTGTGGATTTAGTTGTGAATAAATTACAGAATAGAGGAAGTATGTTCAATCCGAAGAAGCAATTCCAGATATATTTGGGCAGAAGAGATGAGGAACATCCTTTAAATGGCAGTGTATTCGAAAAGGTACCGGATCAAATAATCACGAGTATGGGCTTTCAGATAGCCAGCCAGTTGGTGGATGTTAATAATGATGGAATGTATGATATTGTTATTCCTTATGTGGATCTGAATATATACAGACTCATTTCTCTTTTTTTAAGGGGGAAGATCAGAGTGGATGTTGTTTTTTATATTCAGGATGGTAATGACGGTTTGTTCAAACCTGAGAACTACCGCAGGAGTTTTAAAGTAGTGATGGGGTTTGGCGGTAGGGCCAGGGTTCCTGTATTTTGTGTCGATGGGGATTTTAACGGGGATGGTTATGTGGATCTGTTGACAAATGAAGGTGGGGACCTGTTGATCTTCTATGGGAAGATGGGTAAGGAGTTCAGTGAAAGGCCCGAGGTTAAGTTTCCTGTAGGTGTCCTGGCAGGGAGAGTGTTCAGTGTTACAGTAGCAAGAATAAATGACGATTTAAAATCCGATGTTGTGATTGTTCCTGAGGCAGGAGATGCCAATAGCGACACAATCTTACTGTTGGTTACGGGCTGAAGGTATGTGGCTGAGAATTCGCAGAATTACTATAATAGAGGCAAGAAAAATACTGAAGAAGAAAAGTATATGGGTGTTAGTCTCTTTGCTGATTGTTTTTCAAGCGCTGTTGACGTTATTCGGGATTGGCCTTACAGGAGGAACTGCTCTGGATAATGGGTATCAGATCAGCGCTTTGTCTGTAAAAGTGTCTTTGCAGTTTATAGTTCTATTCATATTAGTTGTTTCCTTAAAATCTATTTCTGATGAGGTGTCTTATGGAACTATTAAGATCATGCTGTCGAATTCAGTTTTGCGCCAGGATGTTGTTCTCAGCAAATTTCTTGCTGTATGCCTTTTATCTTGGATTCTCGTGGTTACTGTAGGGGTTGTTGGACTTGTGCTGGGTGGTTTTTCTGCCGGGATGAGTGACCTCAAAGAAGGGGAATATATAATTTTTTCGTCATTTTTCCTCTTAAAAAATTATTTTTACACTATCATTCTAACGCTACTATCATTGCCGCCTTTGGTTGCCTATTCTATTCTTTTTTCGGCTGTAATACGGAATCCGGGAGCTTCAGTGGGATTTGGAATAGCTATTTACTTCTTATTGCAGGTTTTTTCGGAAAGTTACTCCATTGAAGAATATTCATTCACATACTATATATTCAGGCCGGTGGGTGAATATTACAGGATTGCCCACGGTGAATTACATAATTTGCTTACGGACTTAATTCATCTGATCGTTTCTTCTTCATTTTATGTAGTGATATTTATAGTTCTGGCAGTCTATTTGGTAAAGAGGATAGATTTTTGGGACTGAAAAAATGTCTGAACAAATACTGTATTCCTGAGTTGGTTGAAGGTGTAATAACTTGTGAACTTGATGCTGTCTATCGTGATAGCCCGAGGTATTTAATTGTTACTCCTGACAGGAGATATTTTGAGATTTCATACTCAGTAAAAAGGGTAGTAGATTTTATAGATGGTAGAAGAAGAGTTCTGGATATTGTTGAAGAATTGAACTATCTCGGCTTTAGCTTCTCACTGTTAGATTTGATAAATGTTTTTGAACGTTTTTTGATCCCGTATGGCATAGTTATAATAGATGGGGAGAGGCTCAATGAAGCAAAAGGGGTAAAAACAACAGGTGTTTCCTATCTGAGGATGAAAAAAAATTTTATTAGTTACAACCACGTATATTTAATACTAAGGGTTTTCAGTAACTTTTTTAGGCTTAATATATGTATGTTTATATTAGCAGCTATTTTGTTGTCGCATATGCATTTGTATACCAGTTATCAGCAACCTGTACTCCAGCTGTCGAATACCCTCGATGTGATAGCGTTATGTGTTATTCTAGTTTTTTCTACATTCTTTCATGAGTTGGGCCATCTTTCTGCTGCGACCCATTTTGGTGTGAAATCAGGGAGCATTGGTTTAGGACTATATTTAGTTTTTCCTGTTTTCTATTCGGATATATCCGATATCTGGAAGCTGAACAGACATAAACGTATAGTCATCGATGTCGCTGGTGTTTATTTTAACTTGATTTTTGTTGTATGCCTGTATTTGTTTTACATGTGTTTTAAGTACGACGTAATTATCCTGGCTATATATTTGATAGATTATAAGACAGTTATTTCGCTTAATCCTTTTTTTCGGTTTGATGGTTATTGGATTTTGTCTGACGCTACTGGAATTACAAACATGAGAAGGAAATCTCAGTTGCTCATCTGCAAGTTGCTTCCCAGGGGTTTACAGGACAGAGTAGGTTGCGATTTTACTACCAGTGATTTATCCCCAAAAAATAAGATATTTTTAGTTCTGTATGCTTTTGTCTGTAGCTTGTTTTTTGTCTGCTTCAGTCTTAGAACGTTCTTTGTAGTCTTGCGTTTAGTTTGAAAGTCTGGTATTCCAATATGACCTGAGTTCGTAGTAAGGCTAAATAACATTAAGACCGCCATACGGAAAATATCTGAGCAGCCTTAGCCTCCCAAACAAAAGAAGAAATGGTGCAGATTCTTAAAAGTGGGAGGGAAATTGCCAGCTCCGATATACTAATAAGTAGAGACACAGTAGACAAACGTTTTAATAAACTGCTTAGATTAAATTCTGATAAAGAGAAATAAGGAAAGGAGAAGTACCGTAATTGGTGCTGGCGATAACGGATATTGTAGACAACCTGATTGAGATCTCCTCTGCAATAGAAATAATCCTGAATGCCTATCTTGTGCCGAAGTGGGAAGTATCTTTGAGAGGAAAGACATTAGTCGGGGCAACCCGTCCTTAACGAGTTCTCAGTTTTGCTTTGCTCGCGTGGGGTTTACCTGTGTGTCATCGCTAGGAAGCCGAAGGCGACGAAGCGATCTGTTTCAGGAGGTGTTTGACGCTCAAAACGTACCGCCATCGCCCTTGTTGAGGGAGATTGCCACGCTCCGCTTACGCTTCGCTCGCAATGACAGGGGAACCTCCCCAACTGTCATTGCGAGGAGTCCCATCGGGACGACGAAGCAATCTGCTCTGCTGGTGGAATAACATTAAAACATACTGTCATCGGCTCAATCAAAATAGATTGCTTCGCTAACGCTCGCAATGACAGGAAGGCTACCCGCAAACAACGAAGCAACCTTTACCAACGAGAAACAAAAAAGCCCCGAAAGGGCCATTTTAGCTGCCTGTTGGCCTGTTGGCTTGATAGCCAGTTGGCTAGTTAGCTAGTTAGCCTGTTAGCCAGTTAGCTAGTTAGCTTGTTAGCCCGATAGCTTGATAGCTTGTTAGCTTGACAGCCAGTCAGACCATTTACCTCTCAGCCATCCAGCTACCTAGCCGTCTAGCCATTTCGCTATCTAGCCACCTCGCCATCCAGCCATCTAGCTATCCAGCCACCCAGCCACCCAGCTATCCAGCTATCTAGCCATCCCGCCATCCCATCAGCTTGCAACCCTGACTCAGAATTAGTATATTAACATCTCGCAAAATCTTGAGGTTGGAATGGCAGTCGTAACAGCAAAAAATCTCTGAGAGAAAAACTCGGGAATGATGGCATAGAAGTCTTGGTTGAATTAATCAACGAAGCCCAGAAAGAAACTCAAAATAATGTAATCAAGTTCGTCGAAGAAAAATTCGAAAAAAGACTCTCCGAAGAACTGGTTAAGGTTAAAGTCGAAATTGGTGAAGTAAAATCCGAATTGATAACCAGAATCGAA
>JACDNV010000032.1 GCA_017656425.1 Candidatus Neomarinimicrobiota bacterium
AACCAAGAGACAGCATTATTTCCCTATAAAGCGCCTCATCTGGTGAAGCAATTTTAAGAAGATTTTGCATTCTTTGCTTTTTAAGTTCAAGCCATTTTCCCCCGAGGTGATTGAGATTTAAAAATAACATTTCTACAATTTCACAATAACGCCCAAGTTCACCCGCCCACCGTACGGCAGATCGGGTGGAAAGGCTTGTTTTAGAAATCTCTTTTCATCTTCATTTTTATTAGTTGTTTTAACAATATTATCTGTTATTCACTTGTGAAGCTTTCGCAAGAACATTACAAACAAAACGATTTCCATAATTTCTGGCTGCTAAAGATAAGCTTAAATATTGTATTATTAAATAACCTAAATAAGCAAACACATAGTTTGAATTATTAAACAAAAGCAGAGTAGTACCAAAAACTAGCAAAAATAAAAAACTGAGAGATGTAAAATCACGTGTTATAAGAAAATCTCTATGACTTCCCCAAACTATTTCGTCATCCCTATATTGTTGGCACAAGGAATACCACACTCTATTTTGCTTCTTTGGCTCTTTAGGAAATTCTCCAACTTTATCTTTTAGCGATTCAATGTTAACACGGGGATCTTTTATAGCAAAATGAGAAAATGCCCTATAACCGGGTAATCTATTTTTGACTTTCCAGAAAACAAGGACTTCTTTAATTGAGTTAGGTATTATTCCATTTAATACAATTGTAATAATCGGCGACAAGAAAAAAATGAAACTTTTAATACTTATGAATTTATACAGATTTAAGTTGATTTTATCAAAGTTAACAGTACCGTATATAAAGATACTCCAAAAAATAAGTATATTTACCGAGATAAAAATCCATAGATATTTTTGATAAGTATCTTTAATTCGTTTGGGCATCAGAAACCTCACCTATCATATTGAGTTTCATAAGTAATTTTTCCATCATCATTTATTGTAAACACAATATTGCCTTTCCAACGCGTAGACCATACATGTTCAGAATACCCTCTATACTTATTAGAAGCATCCGCTTCAGGTTTTTTACCAACAGAAACTATTGTATAGGTAGGAAACATTAGTTTAACTGCTAGTTGATAATATCCACTATCTCTTCCATGATGAGCAGCCTTTAATATATCAATGTTTTTCAATTCATCTTCATAATTTTCAACCAGGTATTCCCATGTTTCTTTTTCTGCATCACCTGGCAATAATATTTTTCGTCCCCTGTGTTTTATTAGTAATACATAGCTCATTTTGTTAGGATTACTTTCGCTACCTTCCTTCAGTTGATCATTGGGTGCTAAGATTTGAATTCCGTCCTCCTTGTAGTACTGTGCTTGATAGCCCTCTTCAGGGCGTACAATTATTACTCCTTCAATTTCCCGCTCATCGGTGTCTCTAAACTTTTTATATAGTTCCCAATCTCTCTTTTGAGGCTCTGATAGTTTATCTAAATCGGGTTCGTATTCGTTTTTTATTATCCATATATTTGTAAAGCCAATTTGCTTGTGAAGATCGTAGAGTCCTGATAAATGGTCCATATGTGGGTGAGTAGAAATAAATCTAAATATATTGGTTATACCCTTACTATATAGGTATTCAAGTGGATCCTGAAGTCTTATATTATATCCAACGCTTTCAAGCATAGATGGTGTAATTTTTGTTCCTAACAATAACGTTGATCTAGCCGATAGAGAATAAGATAAAGGTATGGATAAAGATGTAGATATGGATTCATAAATTTCCCTAGCAGATTCTTCATCCATCTCAGGTGTACGATTTATATCAATCATGGCAACTCTTGAATTATCGATAAATTCTATAATACAACAATCGCCATGTCCTACATTTAAAAAATGGATTCTAAGCATTACGCTTTTTCCTCCTAATTAGCTTTTTAGATACTCCTTTACACACTCCTTGCCTTTTCCAATCTATTTTTTACTAATTCAGCTACTGCCCAATAGACCTCTTTCCTTTCCTTTTCGGTTAGACCGAGGGCGTCAAAAATGATGTCGTCAAGGGCTTTTCGGTCAGGCAAAGGATTGGGTTCCTGTTCACGGATGGGTTTGTTTGGATCAAAGCCAAGTTCTTCTATAACGCCTTTTTGCTTAAGAATTAAAAAATCTTTAAATCTATTTAGTGATATTTTGAGATTGTCGATTATTTTAAAAAGTCCAATATCATATCGCGAAAACTTAAGTGCCCCTCCACCTAAATTTGTAATACCTAATAGTTCACTTTGAAGAATTCCAAAGGTTGAATTTAACTGAAAAACTATCGGAATAATTTTCTCTTCATGAAGTGGTATTATTTTGTAAAATTCTTTACCTAATGCTTTTGCACTGTTCCAGATAATCAATTGAACATTTCCTAATGTTCTGGGGAACCATATTGGAGATATAATTCGAGATTTCTTAGACTTTTTAACTCCATACATGATTATCTTTTCAGAGTGAATATCTAATAAAATACATTCCAAATCTCGAACAGATTTTATAAATCTAACTTTTGGGTACTTGTCGCCTGTATTATTATCATGAATATAGCCTTCAATTTTTGCAACATCCCCAAGTCTTACCAGTTTCCCTTTTCCTTTTTCCAGAATCTTAAAGTAAATCTCAGGTGCTCTGAGGTAATTTCCACCCCATTTGTTGCCAATGTATGGAAGATGTTCTAAATCACTTTTTATCAATTCATCTTTTTCTGGCACCTCAACGCCTTCTTCCAGCAGTTCCTTTTTTGGCTTAGGATAAAATCTGAAGTCTTCATCATCAAATATGGGTTTATCAGCTCTTTCAATTTTTTTAATAACTTCTGCATTCAGCACCTCTTCAAAAGGTTTTTTAAAGGCAACGAATTTTAGGGTAAAATCATCAAGTTTTTCAGCCGGTCTTCTGATTAAAACAATCACTGTATTTACATCTGCTTGCTTAAAGGAGCGTTTTTTAAGATTATCAATGATAAAAAGAGGCTCCATACTCTTAAGCAAAAATTCCTGAAGTCCTACACCATAGCCAACATCAAGCCAGGAATTGGAATTGATAAAACAAAACACTCCACCAGGACGCAAAAGCGATAATCCTTGATAGTAAAAGTAAACATAAAGATCGCTTTTTTTATCAATTTTTACATTATTTCCCCATACATTTTTTACTGATTGAATGAGTTTTTCTTTGTATTGTTTTTTAATCTCTCTCCACTTGTCATCGCTATAGTTGTCTTGATTTTCAAGAGGTGGTGCAATAAGTTCCTGCCGCACATAAGGGGGATTTCCAATAACGATGTCAAAACCTCCTTTTTGAGAGAAGACCTCAATGAAGTCCAGTTCCCAAAGGAAGTAATTCTTCCGGGTTTTATTACCAATGTTGTTTATGAGCTTGTTGTATTTGTCCAGGTTTATTTTTTGCTGTCCAAGTTCCTGCTCAAGTTGTTTAACTTGCTTTTTTAAATCCGGACTTTTCTCTCCAAAAAGATTTTTTTGAGATTTTTGTTGTCTAATCCTTTGTTCTAACCTTTTTATGTTTCCATTTACTTCATCAATTTTGAACTCAACAATCTCTTTAAAAATTTCCTGTTCAAACTTTTCGATATCCTTTGCCTCTCTTAAATCAGCGCTTCTACCCCCTGAAAAGAAACTTGATTTCCTATCAATCAACTCGTTTATCTTAACCCTGATTGATGGAGGAACACTGAGCATTTCGTCTTTAAGATTTATACTAACATCGGCTATCTCCTGAACAAGAGAGTCTCCTTGACGAATCTTGAAGGAGAGATTTGGCAAAAGTGGTTTTGTGTAAAGGTCCATATACTTTTCTTCTGTTTCTATAATTAAAGAAAGCCATAGTCTTAACTCACCCACCATTACAGCCCAATCCTTCACATCAACGCCGTATAGATTTTCAAGTATAATTCTCTCCTTTAATGCAAACAGATTTTCGCCTATATCTGTAAGACGCTCTGTCAATTCTGAATGGAGTTCTACAAGAATATTCAACATTCCAACGAGAAAAGATGCAGACCCAACCGCCGGGTCAACAATTTTGACTCTATCGAGCTTATCTTTTATAATTCGTAGTTCTTCACTGGGTAGTTCAATGTTCTTATTATGGGGTTCAAACACAAAGTCAATAATTTTTTCCTTCGATATGCTTTCCTCAGAGGCAAGATAATTTACAAGGGATAGTCTGCACATAAAGTCGATTTCAACCCTTGGTGTATAAAAGATTCCAGCATTCCCTCTTTCTTCCTCAGCGATCAGAGATTCATAAACTCTTCCAAGCATTTCAGGGTCAACAGCAACTTCAACATCGATCGGGCTTGACTCATCAATGGTGAAATTAAAGATCTCAAGAAACCCCTTTCGTTTGTCTTTATCATCAGGTTCGAAAAACCACTCAAAAACATTATCGGGTAAATCAAATCCAAGTTCATCAAGCTCAGTTCGTGAGAAAAGTCCACCATTCAAGAAAGGCATAAGGTTAAAAGATTCCTTTATTTCTTCGGGCAGTCCTCCGTAAATAAGATGCGATTTTCTATTGAACGCACCGAAAAAAAGGCTTGATAACCACCGTGAATAAAAAACGTCTTCTGATCTGGTGCTTTCCTTCCAATCCTTGTATTTAAACCAGAGGTTTCTTATGTAATTTTTATCCTGAACATAATTTTTCCACTTAAACCATTTTTTTCTTTGCAGAAAATATATAAACAAGATCCGTGATAGTAACTGCTGAGCAAAGGAATGCTTTTTCTCATACAGCGCATCATATTTTGAGAGGGACTTAATAATAACCTCTTTAAGGGCATACTTATAAGCGTCAAAAAACTCTTCAGTTACCTTCTCAACCGAAAATGCCTCGATAATTCTATCAAGCGAAGAAAAATCGGCATCTCTTAAAGCCTGCTTAAAAGTCTTATTTGTCAATTCAGGGCTAACATAGTACGTATACCTCTTGTAATAACTAAATTTACTCTTGGTACCCTGAGATACACTATAAACAAGAGAAAATCGAAAGTTTCTCGCATCGTCGTAAAAGACAAAAATTCCTGCATTTATGAAAGAATCTTTGATAATCCTTTTAGCAAATTCATATTGTCTCTTTTTACTGCTTCTTTCTGTCAGCTCTCCGGCGGTCTTGATTGCAAAGACCCATAAGTTTTTTGCATCTTTGAGTTTCAGCTCCCCGATTTTGTATATCTCCTCAAAGGCGTCCTCTTCATAACCGTAAAGCCTTTCCGGAGGTGAATAAATCATAAAATCCGGGTTTTTACTTCTTAAGAAGTCTTCAAGATTTCCAAGCGAAAACTCCTGCGCAAGTTTTTCTACTATTTCCTGCATTTTGCTATCCCCTTGAGGCCTGATTTTCGACCGCAATTATCACTTCCTCATTAATTTCTTTTAAATATTCCCCTATCTTTTTGAGAAAGTTTTCTCCAATCTCATTTTTGAGGGCTTCAAGTTCTTCTTTCAGCTCTTGTGTGTTCTTCTTTCCCCACCCGGTAATTCTCGAAAGTACATAATCGGAAAGCGTACCAAAGGACCTTACGTCCTCAAGCAGATCCGAGATAAAACTTTTATAGGGAGTAATATCTTTGTCATCCCGCTCAAGAAGCCCATTAAGGATGTTGTAAGCTTGCGTCGATAGATCTCTTCCCCTTGATTTTCTTCTGAAATAGGATTCTTTTCTCAGTACTTCATGATAGTTAGTCCAGAAATTATCGCTCAGAGGCAGTCTGGGCTCATTATAAGATGTCTTTATCTTTTCGTATGCCTGTTCAAAGCCAACAGATACTGGCTGTTTCTCGCTGTAATTTTTATACCCAACAAAGAGGTCTTTTCCCTTTTTCACGAATACAAGTAGTTCGTTTTCTTCCCCTCTCTTGGCAACTTTTACTCTCACTGGCATATCTTTGATTTCTTCCTCTATCTCTGGAAACCTTTCCTTTATCTTCTCATACTCCCGTTTCAATTTCGTAAAGAAACTTTCTTCTTCCTCTTCTGTGTATGTTGTTAATCTTCTGTAGAGCTCTGCTGGTTGGGGCTCTTCATCCGGGGTGAAAATTTTTGCATCTTCACCAAGCACATTGTGAATCATAAACATCTTGGTTTGAGCTATCTCTCTTGATTTAACGATGTCTGCTCCTTTCTCTGTTGGGAAAAAGTTCACAATGAAGATCTCATCATACAGCTTTTTACCAATCCGGTTAATTCTTCCTACTCTCTGGATTACCCTGACAGGGTTCCACGGAATATCGTAATTCACAACAACTCCAGCTCTATTGAGGTTAAATCCTTCTGAAAGTTTATCTGTGGCAAGGAGAATCTTATAAGAATCTTCCTGATGTTTGTACTGAGCGTCGAAGTTTTTATATATATCCTTCACTGTCTTTTTACTCAGAGAACCGAAGGCCGGGAGGACCATCCCTTCAAATTCCCTACTCAGGATATCCTTTAAATGGGTGGCAGTGTCAAAATATTCCGTAAAGATGACCACTTTTCTATCTTCTTTTAGAAACTCTCTTATTCCTTCAACCAGACGCTCCGCTTTCGGATCATTTTGAACCAGCCCAATTTTTTCAATTGTGTTTAAAAGGCTTTCAAAAAGCTTTAAATCGCTTTTTATATCTCTTTTAAATTGTTCTTCACCCTTGAATTTCCTTATATCGTATACTTTGTAGTACCTGGGGTCAAGCTTTTCTTCTCTCAGATCTTTTTCGTATCTCTCCAATCGTTCATTGATAACCTCAGGGTCTTCTGAGACAATCTCATCCATTAATCTTCTGTCAAGTATGAACTTGTTTGTCTTCTTTATAAAAGTTAAAGCCGACCTGTGAATCTTTATAAAGCGTTCCACACTTTCTTTGAATGCTCCAAAACTACTTTCAAATCTTTTTACCAGTAACCTTCTCATGAAATCATAGAGGTTCTTTTGATATAAGTAAATAAAGCTTTCTTCCTCATTGAGCTCAGGTTCTTCAGGATCCCCCAGATAATCGAATACCCCTTTTTCGTACCTTATCGGGAAATAGATAGCGCCTTTAAACCTGCCCCCATCTTCAAGCTGAGAAAAAGATTTTATTACCTCATCATAGAATTCTAACTGCTTTTCTGTCAGTTCAAAGAACCATTCGCTTGGGTCTTTAACCTCCGGGAGATCTATTTTCTCTTTATAGTGTCTGAGGTCAAGCCTGTTTCTCCTTATCACAACAGGTTCAAGTATAGCCCTGATTTCGCGAGCGAGTCCTCTTGTTCTCCCCTTAACTTTGCTCATGTTAATCGATGACTCACCGAAAACATCTCTATAGTATCTTATCGCTCTGTTTCTTCTCTTTTCAACGAGTGAGTTGTGGTAGTTTCTTATGTAAGAAAGTTTCCTGAATTCGGCCTCATACCGGGAGAACCTTTCTTCCAGATTCTCATCAAGCACAATAGTTGACTTCCTGGGGACAGTAAAGAGCTTTAAGAGAGCATAAAGATCTGATGGTCGGTTGTTAAATGGAGTTGCAGTAAGTAGTAAAACTATTTTGCCCCTGCATATTTCATTTAGGTAGTGGTAGCTCTGCGTTCTTTCATTTCTGAATCTATGCGCCTCATCAACAATTATAATTTCTATATCCTCGCTTTCCCTGACAAACTCTAAAGTGCTTTCAAGTTTCCCAACAGAACGAACCTCCCAATCATAGAGCTTGAAGTCTGATAGATATTTCTTCCAGCCCGATGTGCGGTTTTCATCTCCTATAAGATGGGGAGGACAGATTACAATTCCTCTTTTACCAAGGGCTTTTGCCACAAGACAGGCTATCACTGTCTTACCAAGTCCAACAACATCTGCAATTAATGTGCCTCCATGCGCTTCGCAGTTTGCGAGAGCTTGAGAAACTGCTTCAAGCTGATATGTATAAGGTATATAACCTTTTGCTTTCATGAGTCTCTTTAGCTCTTCGCCTAAGTCCTTTCCCTTGTGTAGTTCAAGATAGGTTTTAAGGAGATACGCATAAGCTGTAAAAGGTGCAATCTCTCTAATCAGACTATTTTTTGTAAGAATACTGATTATTTTATCAATGTCCTCTTTGCTAAAAGCAATAGCTCTATTCCAGAGTCTGTCGAAGTACTTCTCTGCTTCTCTGAATCCAAAATCCATTATCTCGACATTGAATTCATCCTGAGATTCAAGCCCTGCCTTCGTAAGATTACTACTACCTGTAATAAATAGAGACGGGATTATCTGTTTAAACGACTCATTCATTTTAAAAAGGTAAAGTTTTGCGTGATTGGGTTCTCTGGTTTTTCTAAGAACAAGCTTCCCCTCTTTAAGAAGTTGTATAAAGAATTCTATCTGTTCGTAGGTTTCCTTGCGGTCGAGCTCCTCAGAGTTAAAGGCGATTTCAAGCGACCTGTAGAAGTCCTTTTTAAGCTTGTTTCCACTGTAAATTCTTTGTTTCCTGGCTGACTCGTAAATGCCGTACGCAGATTTATCAATATTAAGACCAACAAGTATTTTGAGATGTTCTTCTTTTAGAGCTTCGCTCTCGTAAAGAGTCTTTAGAGTTTCGTATAACTCCCTAATTCCAGAGAAGTAAAAAAACCCAACTAAAAATTTGAGCTCATTGCTGTTGATAATAAGTGTTTGGAGGCGTTTTTTTAAAGACTTTTCCCCGCTGTTGGTGATGAACGTACCCATTTTGATCTGATCCCTTTCCCTAAGTTTAATCCTTTGTCGAGAGTGTTTATTTTTAAACTACTTAATGATTCTTCTGTAGGCAAAACTTCCTTAACCTATTCTCGCATAACTTTAAGATTTCTTTTTTTTCAACCCTATCATAACTTATTGCTATATAATATCAACCTGAAAACTAAAAATCAAGCTATTTTAGTGACGTTAGCAATGCAATAGAATTCTGTTGAAATTAGTAAGCATAGATAAAGGTACCCCTATTTAGTTCTACTTTTTGAGTTGGTTTTGCAAAAACTTCTCTATATACATTCACTCCCTAAAGGAATAGAAGCATAATTTTATCCACCTGTTTTTCATCTATCCAAGCTGGATATCGCCTCTCAATAGAGATCCTTCGGATTAGAAATTCACGTAAATGTTTGAAAAACCCTTTCCCGAAAGGGACTCTACGAGCCGCCATATTAACGGTTCTTAATCTCTGTCTATACTCGAAAGGGAAATCATAGTAATGGAAGAGATTTTCTTCATGTAAAGCAAATGTTTTATCTCAAAAAAGATCCTTCGGACTTATGGATGGTACCGTCTTTACCCATTTCTTCAAGAACTCAAAATATTTATCATAACACTTCTCAAGAGAGATCCTTCGGACATCCAGATCATAAGCATTTCCCAAAGGGAGTCTTAGACGAAAATTTCCCAAAACTGGTTATAGAAACAATCTTTAATCTTAGGTGGTAGATGAGAGACCTGTTTCATCAATGTCTGAGATAGATGCCAGAGGCAGTATTGAAAGTTAGAACCGGGATAAACAAATTTTCCTGCTTCTGGAAGGCCTCTAGCTCCATCTCCTACTATTATCTTTACTTTCTCCAGTCCTCGCTTCTTTAAGCGGCTTAGTAATACTCCATAACTATTAAATGATTCCTTCTCAGCTAATTCCCAATCCAATAGATGAATCTTACCCTCTCTATCAACACCAAGAGCTACCAGTATAACTCCCTTTTTCTTCTTTATCCTGATATGACCCCAGATACCATCCAGAATCAGACCTTCAATGTCAGAAAAAAGCGGACTATTTCGTATCTTATCTATCTCCTCCTCAACAACCTTTATAAACCTGCAAAAAGTAGCATAACTGACCACTTCCTTTAACCTTGATCTAAACCAAACTGTTATCTTACGAGTACTCATGTTTAGAGTATGAGCAAGAATAACATCGTTAATGAAATCAGTTGCGTAGTGAACATATTTGTCTATGAATAAGCGCACCTCCTTACCCCTCTCTCGCATCCTCGGTATCCTTACATTGGCTAAGATACCCAGGGGAGTTATAATGTATTTCCTGATTGTATAACCCCATCTCTTTATCCTGGAAGACCTCTGATAGGGTCTATTACCTATGATTTTATCCCTCTGAACAATCAGTTCTTTTTCTAAAGATTCCTTCAGAATTTCAATTAATTTTGGTTTAACTATAGAAAATACTTGCATAATGAAATGACTTAATGTTAGATTTTCTTTTAGAAATTTAGGGTTCATGGGTACCTCCTTTCAATAGTTGATTGGGGGTACCTTTCTTATTTTTATTCAAAATTTCAACAGAAAATTTAACAGACCCATGCCCACTGTCGTTGCGAGCGTAGTAAAACGAAGCGAAGCAATCTCATCTGATTGGGATGGCGAGATGGCTAAATAGCTAGGTGGCTAGATGGCGAGATGGCAAAATGGCTGGATAGCTATCAAGCTATCAAGCTAACAGGCTAACAAGCTAACCAGCTAAAGAAGTAACTTGGTGTAACTTCTTCGGTGGCCCCCTGTCATTGCGAGCGAGCGTAAGCGAGCGTGGCAATCTATTATGCTTAAGCTGTGATGGTAG
>JACDNV010000033.1 GCA_017656425.1 Candidatus Neomarinimicrobiota bacterium
CTAGTTCCCAGTTAGGAAATGCGTGGGAATTTACACACAAAAGTTGACACAACCCCCGATTTTTAGAAAATACAGAAGTAGAAATTGAAAAAAATAATAGCAAAAGCCATTAGTTTTCTTAATACTGCCGGCATACCACATACATAAAGAACCGTGTAAGCTACTCCTTACACGGTTCTTTATCAGTCATCCTTATATGGTAATTCCTTACATCATTCTTTAATAAGCCCTGCCCCATATCTTCTGTAAGCGTGATAGGATTGCCTCCCCCTCCCTAACAATCTCCTCAATAACTTCTTTTATCGGCTTAACTTCATTAATCAGACCGACACACTGGCCCATGGCGATAGTTCCCTCTTCAATATTCCCTTCAAACAACGCACGGCGCCCCACCTGCCCGCTAATTACGGTAAGTAATTCTTCCAGGCCAGCACCACGGGCCTCCATTTCCAGAACCTTTTTGGCAGCCGAGTTTTTCATCACCCGGGCGGCATTTCGAATGGACCGCTGGATAATCATAGTATCCGTTTCTTGGGCATTAACCATCCACTCCTTGTATTTCCAGTGCGCCAGGGACTCAGTGGTTGCTATAAACCTAGTACCCATCACTACCCCCTCGGCACCCAGAGACAGGGCCGCCACAAACCCCCGGGCGTCAGCAATGCCGCCCCCGGCAATAACCGGGATGTTTATACTATCTACTGTTTTTGGCGTTAAAACCAGGGTAGTTACGTCGTCCATGCCGGGATGGCCGCCACACTCAAACCCCACGATTGTCACCGCATCCGCCCCCACCTGCTCGGCTTTTTTGGCGTAACGGACTGCCGGGACTTTATGTATCAATTTAATCCCTTCTTTTTTTAAAAGGGGGACAAATTCTTCCGGGTTACGCCCGGACGTCTCTACCACCGGCACCTTCTCCTCCACTACGGCCTCAAAATATTGAGCAGTTTTTTCTCCGGGCCCCACTCCCGGCAGCATTGAAATATTAACCCCAAACGGCTTATCTGTTAACGAGCGGGTTTTACGAATTTCTTTTATCAAGTCCTCCTTAGTCGGATGGGTGGCGGCAGTAATAATGCCCAGCCCACCGGCATTTGAAACGGCAGCCGCAAATTCGGCGCGGGACAGCCACTGCATGCCCCCTTGAATAATCGGGTATTGTATGCCCAAAAGTTCGGTAACCCTAGTTTTCATTTTTTCAATCCCCCTGGCAACTTAAAATTTTTCCGGATGTAACAAATCACATTATCTCCTTTACCAAAATGTTACTTACTACCCCCATGGCTACATGCAAAAGGTAGCTTTATATGTAATGGCTTTCGCAATTTTTGTACCAATATATTGGTTTGGATAATTTTAATATATACAAAAACCGGTGTTTCATTTTAAAACTTTTAAGTTATTAAATAAAACATTTCTATTTGACAAACTTTTACAAAACTGATAAAAGTAAATATTATTAGTCATCTTTTAATTGGCATACAATTTGCGAAAGTGAAGCAATCAAAATTTTGATAATATTAATAAAACTAAGACCATTATTTAAGTAAAATTATTATTGTAGGACGATCAGCAGAAAAATAATGAAAAAAATAATGAAAAGAAAAAGGCCTCACCTCAAAATCAAATAATATGGTAAATTCGTTTGGTGATAAATATTTCAAGTTTAATGAATACGGGTTTTGTTGTAAGGCGTATGTAGTCCGTAACCATTTTGATATGCCTCTACATAGCTATAGTCAGCCTACTTAAGTAACAGGCCTGGTGGTTGGAGTGAAGTAGGTGCAAACCAAATGGCCAGGCTGCGAGCTATAAAAGCCAATGGCATAAAAATACCTGGAACACGCCGTTAAAAACAGCAAGGCAACTATCAAGATACGCCAAGTGGCATTAAACCGACAGAAAGCGCAAAGAAGGCATTTCGAAAACAACCGAAAAATATATCGGTATTAAAAGGAGCTATGACTAATCTCGCCAGAGGGCATTGCATTGAAAGGGCCAAGCGGACCAGTATAAAGCCCTGGCCTCCATTAAACTAAAAAATTTTCACCATCAATACTGCTTAATTTTTTAATTCCTCTTGGTTGATAGAGAGCCAAAGGTCCACGAAGCTGAGGCGTAAGCCCTTACTCTTGACACCTGACAGCTAAGAGGTAAAATGACAAGCGCGGTGTTAAAGGAATGGTGGTTTTCTTCTTTGCATCATCTGGAAATTAATAGAAATAATATTAACTGAAATTGGTGAGGCCAAAAATTTCCTGTAGTTTAAATTATTTCGGAGGATAAAATGAAAACCACAATAATTGCAAAAAATTTCATATATTCATACAAAAATTTTTCATATAGGACCAGGCCTATACTCCTTACGAGTTTAACTTTAATATACCTGGTAAACACGTTTATTCATTGGGAATTCCTGAATATTTTAGTGAACAGTATTTGCTTACTTTGTATAATAATATGCTTTCCCTTTGTTAAAAGCAGTGCCCGTATTGTTACTTCAATTTTATTACTTTTTGGATCCATATTATTAATTTTAGCCGGTGCTGATTTGAAATTTTGGATGAGCTCCATAGGTAAAAATATTAATTTGGTAACCCTCCTTATCATTGTCCCCATATTCGGGCTACCGCTTTATTATGGAGGATACTATAAAGTTCTGGATGCCCTGGCATGCAGGTATATGAATAGTGGCCACAGGATTTACTGGATTCCCGCCTTGCTTGCTCACTTTTTCGGGGCTCTTATGAATATAGGGGCCATACCCGTTGTTTATCAATTAATTATTCGCGGCAAATTATCATCCGCTTTTCGCACGGTCCCTATTGCCATTTTAAGAGGATTTAGTTCAGCCATCTATTGGTCGCCTAATATGATCTCAGTGGCAGTAGTAACTCATTACTTAAATATACCCTGGAAAAAATTTGCCCAAATAGGTATCATATTTACTTTATTAAGCTTGTTAGCTGGCTGGCTCGTAAATGTATATTTTTTCAATAAAAAAACCTCGAAGCCAAAGCAGGAAACGAAAGACATACAGGTTAATAGTAAAAAATTAACGGAATTAATAATTTTCTGTTCTATTTTTCTCGGCATAATCATTATCATCGCTATCAAAACTACAATTCCCATACTTAACGCTGTTCCTTTAATCGCCCTGGTTTACCCTGTTATATGGCTTAGTTTTTTGGGCAAGGGAAATTTAATCTATAATGCGTACCGTGATTATACAAAAAATACCTTGCCCAAGTTCACGTCGGAAGTAGTTATATTTCTAGGGGTGGGTTTCTTCGCTGCCGGCATATTGGCATCCGGTAGCAACGATAAAATATCATTATTCTTATATGAATTCATTGGTCTTAACTCCTATTTATTATGCTTTTTCATATCATCGTCGGTTATTATATTGGCAATTTTGGGGATTACACCGATGGTTACAGTAATGGCTTACAGCGCTTCATTAAACCCCGACTTAATTGGTCTTTCTCCACAACTACTCTCACTGGTACTGGTAGGCGGATGGGCCACAGGCATATTAGTATCTCCTTTTACCGGAATAACCCTGATAATGTCGGGACTGACGGAAAAAACACCTTTCGAAACAGCCCGCGAAAACTGGCCCTACGCTGCTATTATGGTGCTACTGCTTTCAGCCGTGCCTATATTGCAGAAGTAAATGCCCAAAAATTTCGTCAAAGGGGGTTTTGGCATGTTAGATATAAAAATAGGCGTAGTTTCTACAGATCACGAAACATCCAAGATAATACAGGAACTGGCTGACAAAATGCATTTAGATATTCTGTTAAAAGAAGGAATATTGGAAGAAGGAGTTGTACATGCCCGTCAGCTCGAGCGTGAGGGTGTAGATATAATAATTAGCCGCGGAATAACAGGAAAAAAAATAAAAAAGAAAATTTCCTTACCAACGGTAATCATTGAAATTACCGCCTTTGACATACTTAAGGCACTTAATTCCGCTAAAAGCTTGGGTTCCAAAATAGCTTTTCTTGGTAATAGAAAAGATATAGGGCCTGAATTTGATAGCATTACCAAAATTTTAGGAATAGAAGTTGAATGTTACCCGTACAATAATACTCAAGAAATGGACGAGCAGGTTACGAAAATATTAAACTCCCATGTAGATGTTATCGTAAGCACGGGCCTGTGTATATTTGAAATTGCTAAAAAGTCGGGAATGAATGCCATTCTTGTAAAATCCGGTTATGAAGCCATTTATAACTCCTTAAAACGGGCTATAGAATTAATCCACGATATTCGCCGCACCCAGGAATTTTCCCAGAAATTTAGATCCGTTTTGGAGTCAACCAATGATGGCATTTTTATATTAGATAAAGATAAACGTATTTCATTCGTGAACCCTGCCGCAGAAAAACTTTTAAATATAAATGCCCACAAAATTTTAGGTCATAAAGCTGATGAGGTTAATCATAATTCTTTTTTGACTCCTATACTTAATAATAAAAAACAAGAAATAATTAAAAAGATCGGAGAAAAACAATTTTGGTTAAATACCGTGCCTATTAGAATAAAAAATAAAGAACAAGGTTTAGTTATAATGTTTCAAAGTGCAGATAGAATACAAGTTTTGGAACAAAGGTTTCGCCGGGAACTATTGAAAAAAAGACTAGTTGCAAAGCATACATTTAATGATATTGTGGGTAAAAGTGAATTATTAAAAAATACAATAGAAAGAGCAAAAAAATTTGCTACTACTGACGCAACGGTTTTAATTACTGGTGAAAGCGGTACCGGCAAAGAGTTATTCGCCCACAGTATTCATAATGAAAGTAACAGGTCCAAAGGTCCTTTTGTCGCCGTAAATTGTGCTGCATTGCCAGAAAATTTATTAGAGAGTGAATTGTTTGGATATGAAGAGGGAGCTTTTACCGGGGCCAAGAAGGGCGGTAAAATTGGGTTATTCGAACTGGCACATGGCGGCACTATTTTTCTTGACGAAATTGCCGAAGTGTCTTTACAGGTTCAGGCCCGCCTGTTAAGGGCCTTGCAGGAATGTGAAATAATGAGGCTTGGCAGCGACAGGGTTATCCCCGTTGATGTCAGAATCATTGCAGCCACAAACAAGGATTTGAGTGCAGCAGTACAGCAGGGGAAATTCCGTAACGATTTATACTACCGCCTGGAAGTGCTGGACTTAGAAATTCCCCCTCTAAGGAAAAGAAAAGATGATATTGAAGTTCTAGCCAATTATTTTAAAGATATATTGAGTCATCAAATAAGCAAAAATGTTCCCGACTTAACACCAACTGCAATAGAACAATTAAAAAAATATGACTGGCCGGGTAATGTCAGAGAATTGAGAAATGTAATTGAAAAGTATGTTTTATTAATTGAAGATAATCAAAATTGTGACGATTTAATTATAAAATTAATAAATGAAAAAATTTTAAAATCTTTTAACATAAAAGCCGATGACTCTGAACACATTACCATAAAAATAGGCAAATGGGAAGATATGGAACAACAAATCCTCGAATATTTAAAGTCTAAGGGAACAAGCATTAAAGACTTAACTAAAATACTTGGAACAAGCCGCACAACTATTTGGCGAAAGTTAAAGAATTCCGGCAAAAAGTCATTGGCAAAATAATAAATTTTAATGCCGACTGGGCAGTTTATTTCTATCTTTATAAGGTCATGAATTTTTTCAAAGTCAGAGGTCTCACTCTCTAAATGCCAAAGAGATTAGAGAAATGAGACCTATCTCAATATTTTGCAGTAAAGCTTTAATTAGCTTTTAATTACTGCCAATTTTAAAATATTTACCTTGAGTGGCCCAACCCACAATCCACCCCCTGCTTACCCTATCATGTCTCCCTGGGTCTGTGCCCTGACATTCCTTCGTTCAGCATAATGGGGGTGGGTGGGGCACCAGTACTCGTACGCAGGGTCATGCCCTAATGGAGATATTACAGGTTCCCCCACCCAAGGTTAAACTTTTATTTTATGATCATGAAGATGAAGACTTATACCACCGTCGCAGGGGTTGTGGATATGTGGTCAACGCGGAGCGAAGGCCTGCGCGAATG
>JACDNV010000034.1 GCA_017656425.1 Candidatus Neomarinimicrobiota bacterium
AATGTAATAAAACCCTCCTACACTTCCCCAGTTAATTTGAATTAGTATAATATCGTTTAAAGTAATTTCAGCAAATGGCTTATATTCATCATTAATTCTTTGTATAATTGGTTTATATTTTTTCCACAACTCCTTTACTTTTGCTTTCTCATAAAAATCTCTGTAAAGATCATCAAGACCATCATATTCTTTTAAAAAATCCTTTTGTTTTAATGTATCGTATTTAATAATGAATTTTGGTGGTTCAGATAATAATAATGCATATATACCATATGAACTAAAATCACCACCCCCATATTGTTTATAGAAATCATTCATTTTTGCTTTAAATTCACTACAAAGATTTCTATCAAGATAGTCGCGTATTTCAACCCTGATTTGATGCATTTCACTCCAATCATGATTAAATCCTGCAGCATTCATAAAAGCATAAGCAGTAAATAAATTCTCGTTAGCATCAAAGCAATATATTGAATTTTCTTCCGAGTAACAAATGCTATAGAAAAGTACTATAATAATTGATAACAGATTAAGTTTTTTCATTAGTGATCTCCATTTATTTTTTTTGCATAACGCTACGGCTCAGGGGCGGCAAACATGCAGGGCAACCAACTATAGATTAGCACCAGATTTTATGCGGGGCACTGACTTCGAAAAAGCGCCACGCTGTTTGCCGTCCTTTGCAGCCGATTGTTATGTGAATGCTTTTTACTATTCATCGTCTCCTAATTCGTTCAAATATTTTTCGTATTCTTTTTTGTTCAAATAAAAATGATGCGTATCATCAGATTCATATATAAATTTTTCTATATTATTTATACTGTTAATCCATTTTGTTATTCTAAACCTATCTAATCGATTGCTAAAACACATTTCTAAATCACTCGGAAAACATGGAAGCGGAAAAGTTTCCATTTTTCTTTCATGGAAATTAATAATAAAATAATTACCCTTATAATAATCTACACAATGCGAAGTATCATTTTTAAGTTTGGGAATTTTGCCAATCATAATCTCATAATGAGTATCAGCACCATCGCCGATTCCTAGTTCCAAATTAAGTAACTTACCTATAGCATGACCTAACGACTCATTATTTGCAAAGAATTCCTTATAGTACTTATGATAAATATGGAAATTATGCTCTTCTTTGAGCATGTCCTCAATGTCATCCCAAAATATAATTTCAAATCTAAATTTATTCTGCCTGCTAAGTCGATTGTTAATTTCTCTTGCAATTTCTTGTAATTTAACATCCCTATGCAGAGTTGTGGCTAAAATATAATGGTCTAGTTTTGGATTGAATTCTAATGCCTTATTTATTTCTGTTTCTATCTCTTTTTTACTTAACATGTTAGATGTATTTCTCGCCTTACACTGAATACCAAACCATTTCTGTGAATTTATTTTTCTTCCGAAAATATCAACTCCATTTTGTGGTTGACCAGGACGACCGTTGAATGCAACAAGTTCGTTATTATTGCTGTCATTGTCCCAAATATCACGACATAGATATTCAAACTTTTTCCCATCTGCTATTACTGGAATCTTCACCGTTCTTAAATCGTTCATTATTATTTCATACTCACATAACGATAGCATCAGCCGTTGAAACCGCATAAGACAAAACTTGAGAAATAAACAAAACTTGATTTCTGCTTAAAACTCTAAAAAAAGCACAGCGGTTTAAATCGGCTGAATGCACTATTTTTTAAACCGTTTATTGCCAAATTGTTACATCAAGTATTTGAATGAACATACCTGTCTTAGTTTTACATAGTACTATTTTCATTTCAAACTTTGGTCAATTTTAGAACTAGTCAGGCTTGTTTTCCATGTTGTTCCATCGTCAAATGCGACTTTTTCAAGATATGTAAACAAAAACGCTCCTTTTCCAAAATCCAGTTTTCTTGAATAGACTTTGTGATTATTGTCTTGCCTTGGCTTTGTGAAATCAATCTCAGAATATCTGACTGTGGTAATCTTTTCTTTGAAGTCATCATAGATGGGAAAGAGGACATCATATCTTTTGATTCCCTTACTACTAACATTTTGAATTCGCACAGCAAAGCGCCATTCCGAAAGCCCGTACTTACCTTTGGTTTCACCAGCCAGTACTTCTATAATTCTGATAGGCGCATCCCTTGTGTTTATTATAATTGCTTTCATCAGGTTGTGTTCTGACTCGATACCTGTTAAAGTATCAACACCTTTTACGAATTGTTCATTTGTGCAACCGATTAGCAAAAATAAACTTGTGAGAAAAAAAATCATCGCTATTTTTAGTATGTTAATGTTAAAGCTCCTCTTGTTTGTTTTGCATAGTGGTGTATAATCATAGAGCTTTCATTACTGCGAAGAATTTTTTGTAAATACGTCATGCGATATTTTGAAACCTAAACCACCAATTACAGCTACTAACAAGGCAACAAATAACTGGTCTTTTATAAAGTTCAAGGCTCTGGTTAGCAAGACAAAAGATAAAATTAAAATCGCATAAAAGTTAAATAGATGCTTCAACGAAACGAGTCTCTTTCCCTTAGCATCATCGCCAAATTTGCCGATGTTTTTCATAGTCGTATTGGTTACCCAAGCAGAAAGTATCATACCAATTAAACAGACGATAGAGGTCACCAAGATTATTTCGTTCATGAAAATCCCCCTTTCGATTTACCCGTATAACGCTGCTAATCAGCCGCGCGGCTTTTTGCGTCGGCTGAATTAGCCTGGTTATGTGGGACATTCCTTTCTTCTTTCTCGTCTTTCTTATTTTGCATTCGAATTGCAAAAAAAGTTACTACCGAACTTGATAAGACTCCTATGAAAAATGAAATAAGAATTTCAAGCCAGGCTCGTCTGCCTTCTACAGCAGCTTGGTAATCGAATAATGCATTTATTTTCTCTCTATCAATTTGTAAAATCTTCTCTATTTTTTCTCGTTCCTTTTCAAGTTCGAGTTTCTCCACAGACAGTTTCTTTAAACTGTTTTGTTGATTTTCTACATATGTGTCTAACGTGGACAGAGCGGTTCTAATTTCATTTAATTCTTGGATTTTTTGTTTAATGTCGGACGAAACAGTAGGCTGAATAAAAAATGCCATAAG
This sequence comes from Candidatus Neomarinimicrobiota bacterium, assembly GCA_017656425.1. Classification (NCBI taxonomy): domain Bacteria; kingdom Pseudomonadati; phylum Fidelibacterota; species Fidelibacterota bacterium. The sequence continues at coordinate 3,105 of JACDNV010000034.1, forward strand.
GCCAAAAATGGCTCCTATGAGAGAAAAGAATGATGATAAATAGCTCCATTTCGAAGATGCCGACCATTTCAACCATTGTTTACGATTCGGTATTAATCCCATTATTATCTTTTAGACCTTTTGCTGATTGCACATAACATAAGATTAGGTGTGCTAATGAAAAAAGCAAAAGTTGCTCTTCATGACTACCTAATCCATGTCGCTCATTAATTGTTATCTGTTTATTACTTATAAATTTAATCACATTAGTACAAAACATAGTCGTCTCCATAATTTCCTTTTCTCCCATTTCAAGAGGATGCTTTTTGTTATGAAAAAAGATAGACTTCTTATCCAATTGATGTAAGATTATTTAGTTCCCAAGCTGTAATTCTTGACCAGAATATCTCGCCTTACTTGATCTAACAATTTAGCTTTATTCTCTGTCATATAATCCTTTTACTTCTCAAAAATCTTAACGATAATGTTTAGCTATATGCATAGTACTGGATTTACAGAGACCGAGATCTCATTAGACGATACAAAACCTGACTAAATTCCCAAAACCTAAATGCTAAGCTGAACAAACACATTTTATATATATCATGTTGTTCCGTCATATATTTTAAGACTTCACTCCAATTTCAGCTTTAATTCCAAAATCGTTTTTATAAACTTCAGATGTCAATAAACGATCATATATCCCAATTCCAAATGTAATTCCAGAATTCAACCTCGGTATGTAATATATCCCTTGAATCGGTGCTAATTCAATTAAATAATTTTTGGCTTTATTTCCGTTAAAATCGATCAATGTCTCATTTCCAATTAGAATTAAGAGTGTCAAATTTCCATAAAAATTATCATTTAACTTTCTAAATCACTTTTTCCGAACATCCAATAATTTAATTTGGCTTCTTGATATCCAAAAAATTTCTTTGTTTGTTCCTTAACCAAATTTTCGACAGTACTCATTACATTAATTAGTATTTCATTCAAATTCTATCTTTAGCACTTATAATAATCACCTTTTTTATAAAGGATCGCTATCCTTGCTAGTAATTTCATTATATAATTATCTTTTATTATAGTAAAATAATCTCTAGAAAAATCTTGTTTTTTTACTTTTATCCCATGTGCAACTCCACACCGGTTTATATGGTAAAGATAGTCTGCTATTCTTTCATTCGTTCCAAACTTTTTTCTCAAATACTTCAAACGACTCACAGCTTTCCTCTTGTATAATTGCATTAAGTTTTTACTTGGTCCTCCCTCTATATCAGTAATTTTTATATACCCAAAATCAAATGCTTCTATTTTGTCAATATTAGAAACTACAAAATCTTTCCATTTTTTTGATTTGTAAGTATTTAGACAACTTTCAATTACCTTACTGTATTCTAAAAATTCACTCAAAAAATCGGGCTGCCTTAGCGCTGTTCCATACAACAGCAGCTCTTTAGCTACTTTGCTATATTGCTGTGTATAATCTAAATTTATTGGATCAAATTTGCCCTCACCATAAAAGTGAACTGTACCATAACCTAATTTTAATGATACTGTATACTCTAATATAGCGATATAATCATAAATAAATTTTTGAAGATTTCTTTTCTTATATTTCCCTAAACCAAAAATTGGAGAATAATTTATTGAATAGCGATTACTACAATAAACAAACGTTGGTAAGTCAAGTTCAAATGAAATACAGTTAGCATAAAAAAGTGTCTGTTCGAGGGACGGATGTTTTTGATTCTTAAATGGATATAGACATAAATCATATCTAGTATGTTGCTGGGATATAGCTATTTTATTATCTATTGTAACATCAAAGAAAGAGTCGTTGGCTAATCCAACTACGGCTATAACAAATTTTGCAGGCTTGTAATTTTTAAAAAAATATTTTTTTTCTTCTTCAAATATTTCTTTTTGTAGTTTTTTTAAGCCCTCTCTAAAATTTTTATTAGATTTTACCATCTAATTGATTTTATCTTTTTAATTTTAATTTCCATACCACCTTCAACCGAACAAAAATACTTAAATTTATTTTATCGTTATATATTAATGCTTTGTCTGAAAATACAAACATTTTATCTATAAATTCTGTGTCTTATATTCATTCAATTGTCTCAAAAAGAAATTTAATCCATAAAGTAATACATATAAAATACAAGTACTGTTTTTTTATCTTTTTAATACTCACACCTAACATAATGTTTAATTATTAATTATATTATAATAAAAAGTCAAGCTAAATTTTAAAATTGGCAATGCAATAGAATTCTGTTGAAATTAGCAAGCATAGATAAAGGTCCCCCTGT
>JACDNV010000035.1 GCA_017656425.1 Candidatus Neomarinimicrobiota bacterium
TGGGGGTACCTTTCTTATTTTTATTCAAAATTTCAACAGAAAATTTAACAGACCCGCAACTGAATGTTCAAATTATTTAACTCTCTGTATACATTTTAAGCTGTTGTTTCTTACATCATTTACAAGTTTTGAAACGGGATAAAAATCGAGATTATCACTATTTGGACGGAGTAAATCTACAACTTTATTATAGTCATAATGCCGCCAATCAATCCATTTGTTAACTTCATCCCTTTCTAAAATGGCTGGCATTCTATTGTGAATATCTCTAATTTTGCCTATGGCATCAGTTGTTATCACCGTATACGTAAATTTTTTATTTCTATCTGGATCAATCCAGACATCATATAAGCCAGCCATTGGTAAAAATCCATCATCTTTTCTCCTAATATAAAAGGGTACTTTAAAATTTCCCTCCCTTTTCCACTCATAGTAACCATCTGAAATAACAACACATCTATTTTTTGCCAAAAGTCTTGAAAACGATGGCCTTTGCAAAAGAGTTTCGGCTCGAGCATTTATCATTTTAACTGCAATTTTTTCATCCTTAGACCATGATGGAATCAATCCCCAGTACATACCCTTTATTTCTCTGCCCCTGCCACAAATCAATATTGGAACTCTCATTGTTGGCGCGATATTGTAATGTGGTTCCCATTGGAAATCTTCTTCCCATAGATTGATAGAGAACTCTCGTATTATGTCCATTTTACCTTTTGTTAATGTTTTTCTACCGCACATCGGATTCCCTTTACTTTCACTATAAATTTAATTTTATATAAAAATAATTCAAACTCATGATATATTTACAATTGAAAAATCCTTATTAAATCTAACGTCTTTTACTAACCAATTGTGTCCCGGAGCTATTTTTTCCATTACCCTATGTAAACTCGAAAGCTTCTCTATCGTAACCGTGCAGACTCCAAAGGCTTTTTCTACCCTTCCTCTAATTAGGAATAAACTTTCCCAGTTCAATAAATCACCGTATTCTTTATAGACATCCGGAAACATCACACATTCGAATATGTCAGTGGTATCTTCAAAAGTTACAAATTCCATAAGCTCATCATTTCTCGTTACCGCCATCTTACGGGTAATATATACACCTACGAGATTTATTGTCTTACCCACATACTTGTTCAAATCTTTCGCCTTTTTTACTTTTCCTTCTAGGTATGGCAAGTATTTCTCTAATGGATGTTCAGAAATTGGAAAACCAAATGTTTTTATCTCAATATCAATTCTCTCATCGCGACTAAGAGATTTCTTGTTGAAGCGATGTATGAACAGTTTTTTCCCTCTGCCAAGATAGTATCCTACAACTTTAAGAGCTATCTCACGGTGTGTCAGCCCAGGTTCAATCTGAGAAAAACAGCCAGCATTCGTTAGTAGCATAGCATCGGGAAAATCTATATCAACCCTTGCCATGAAATCATCAAGACTTTTGAAATAACCGGCTTTCCTTTCCTTTAAAATAGCATCTATTGCTTTATCTTTTAGCCCCCTTATTGCCATAAACCCCATTCTTATTTTGTCTTTATAACCTTTATATTTTTTCTCACTATAATTTATATGAGGTGGTAAAATCTTTATCCCCCATCTTTTCGCTTCACTCAGGTATGCGTAGGTAGAATAGTATCCCCCCTGATTTGAAATAACCGCAGCAAGAAACTCCGCTGGATAGTACGCCTTTAAATAGGCACAGATAAAAGAAAGCATAGCATATGAAGCAGAATGAGGCTTGCAAAAGGAATATCCTGAAAAAGACTCTATCATTTCCCAGAGTATCTTTGCAAGTTTTGCTGAATACCCTCGTTTTACAGCACCTGCAATGAATTTTCTTTTCCATATAGGAACTATATCCCTTAGAGCAGGTCGTGAAATAACTTTTCTCAAGTAATCTGATTCTGCATAGCTGAACCCGGCTATTTCTCTTGCAACTATAGATACCTGTTCCTCATAAACCATAATGCCATAGCTCTCTTTAAGGCATTTGAGATCTGGATGAAGCAATTTCCATGGCTTCCCATGGATTCTTTCCAGCATAATGTTTATAAACCTATTGGCAGCAGGTCGTATTATAGAGGAGTATATTACAACATGTTCAAAATCCACCACTCCCGCTTTTCTCAAAAGCAATCTGGTAGCAGGGCTTTCAATGTAAAATATTCCCATAGTTCTGCCTGACCTCAGAAGTTCCTCAACCTTTTTGTCTCCTACAGGATCTATTTTGTGGTAATCAAGCCCTATCCCACGATATAGCCTCAACTGTTCTATGGTATCCCTTACCACAGAAAGAGATCGATTACCAAGCAAATCTATCTTCAGAAGACCGGAATCCTCAACCTGATCCTTTTCCCACTCCACAATCTGAATGCCTTTTGGAGCCCTTAACACAGGCACATACCTAGAAATTTCATCAGGTACTATTACTATCCCCCCAGGATAAACTGAAGAGGTTCTAAAAGCTCCTATTATCTTTTCGCTTTCTCTTACAACTTTCTCACGCACACTATCAAGCTCAAGATTTTTGAAACGCGGAACCGATTTAATCCAGCTAAGGAGTTCTTTGCCACTTCTTGTGTATCCAATCCTCTTTGTTATTGCAGATATCTCCTCATTGGAAAGTCCATAAACTTTCCCAACCTCTCTAATTGCCGATCTTGGTTGAATAAATACCTGATTTGAAACCATCGCGGTTCTTTTTAAACCGTACTTTTTAAAAACATAATCAATAATATCATCACGTTCATCCCATGGAAAATTGTATTAATAAACGACCAATCCGTCTTACATCTTTCTGCAAGATATTGGGAGTTATTTATAGCTTCAAGACTATTGGGGAAAAGATTTATTATATCTTTTTCCGAACGAAAATAGTGCCTCCTGTCTTTATAATCGTCGGGTTTTAGCTTTGACACAGTTGTGTGGCAATGCAATAGAATTCTGTTGAAATTAGCAAACATAGATAAAGGTACCCCTG
>JACDNV010000036.1 GCA_017656425.1 Candidatus Neomarinimicrobiota bacterium
GAATATTTGCTTAAATGCTGGAAATTTTGTGGTTATTTCGTAAAGTCACGCTAGGAAATAGAATACTCAAAATGTATAAAGTTTGTAGCCTACCTATGAGGGATTGAAACATCGTGCGGTTGCCGATAATGTCATCCGTTACTGCACGTTTGTAGCCTACCTATGAGGGATTGAAACCGTTTACAAGCCCGAAGAACTGGCCCAACAGACTCCTGTTTGTAGCCTACCTATGAGGGATTGAAACTGTCACGGCATTTCCGGTGATAATAATCCACAAATTCGTTTGTAGCCTACCTATGAGGGATTGAAACAAAGCGTCAACGAAGAACTACCATTCAGCAAGAAAGTGTTTGTAGCCTACCTATGAGGGATTGAAACTTTGTCTTTTTCGCCTTCTATTCTGGCGGCTTTAAGTTTGTAGCCTACCTATGAGGGATTGAAACGGTCCCGGCCCACAACCTGTTTAAGCGCGTGCCGGTTTAGTTTGTAGCCTACCTATGAGGGATTGAAACTGAATTAGGCACCTTCCTTGAATATGGGTTATGTTTGTTTGTAGCCTACCTATGAGGGATTGAAACTAAACTTCTTTTCCGCCGGTGTTACCCGTATTTTCTGTTTGTAGCCTACCTATGAGGGATTGAAACCCGGCGGGTTGTACGGGGGAGCACCCAGGATAGCGGTTTGTAGCCTACCTATGAGGGATTGAAACTGTCGTACACTGCCGCTTCCTCTATTTCCTTTACCAGGTTTGTAGCCTACCTATGAGGGATTGAAACTAGTGTCAGCTTTGTTTGCAAAATCCATTATTTAACAGTTTGTAGCCTACCTATGAGGGATTGAAACTTCCTGATTTTCGGAAGAATCTCCTTCCAGGATTGCGGTTTGTAGCCTACCTATGAGGGATTGAAACGCTGCCTTACATATATCCGTTACACTTTTCCCGGCAGTTTGTAGCCTACCTATGAGGGATTGAAACCCAATCTAACCTCTGCATTTGTGGGAGTATATCCGTGTTTGTAGCCTACCTATGAGGGATTGAAACCACAATAGAGGGGGTATATTTCTTTTATTGGAATCCCAGTTTGTAGCCTACCTATGAGGGATTGAAACCAGGTATTCCCTTATCATATTGGCGGCTTTAGCCTGGTTTGTAGCCTACCTATGAGGGATTGAAACTTGATGAGAATGAGGTAAACGGCATTGTGTTTAAACGTTTGTAGCCTACCTATGAGGGATTGAAACAAACGGCACCACTAAAAAAGAAGAATTGTTACCAAGGTTTGTAGCCTACCTATGAGGGATTGAAACCCTAATTGTGCCGATAGAATTTTTAGTTTCATTCTATAGTTTGTAGCCTACCTATGAGGGATTGAAACCGCAAAACTTTTGTTGGAGATGCAAGCCCAATACCAGGTTTGTAGCCTACCTATGAGGGATTGAAACATTCTATCGGTCCACCACCAGGACCGGAAACTTCGAGTTTGTAGCCTACCTATGAGGGATTGAAACTGAGGTAAACGGTCAACCACTATGGGAGTGGTTACTAAAGTTTGTAGCCTACCTATGAGGGATTGAAACTTGCGGAGTGGAAGGAGATGAAGAGGAAGAAGGGGAGTTTGTAGCCTACCTATGAGGGATTGAAACATTTTTCGCGGCCTTTTGTCTTTTTCGCCTTCAATCCGTTTGTAGCCTACCTATGAGGGATTGAAACTAATTTTCCTCCCCCTGGCCGCCGTGTCCGTCCCTAGTTTGTAGCCTACCTATGAGGGATTGAAACTGTGAATGCGGGTATAGAGTAAAGAATTTCTTTTCAAGTTTGTAGCCTACCTATGAGGGATTGAAACGCCCGCCGCCGGCGCTCAAAATCCGTATCGACAACATGTTTGTAGCCTACCTATGAGGGATTGAAACCTGCATTACCCAATCTGATGGATTCTTCATGGGCTAGTTTGTAGCCTACCTATGAGGGATTGAAACTTGCTAGTGTTGTCAGCGTTTTGGGGATGGGTTATGGTTTGTAGCCTACCTATGAGGGATTGAAACCGCCGGTAACTTCAAGCGCCCACTGTTTGTAATGCGCGTTTGTAGCCTACCTATGAGGGATTGAAACATGTTAGTTTTAATGAGGTTGCCAGTGCAGTTACAGAGTTTGTAGCCTACCTATGAGGGATTGAAACAGTTAAGGCTATTCCTGGTTTTCGGAAGAATCTCCTTGTTTGTAGCCTACCTATGAGGGATTGAAACACGTACTACAATTCAACAAAAAAGCAGAACTCAACCGTTTGTAGCCTACCTATGAGGGATTGAAACTAGGTAAATACCTGCGTGCAGTATCTATATAAGATACGTTTGTAGCCTACCTATGAGGGATTGAAACAGAAATGCGCGATGTAGTTCTGCTTTTGGCAATCAAAGTTTGTAGCCTACCTATGAGGGATTGAAACCGGGAAGGGGGTGAGGGAGGGTGACACTGGAAGAGCGTTTGTAGCCTACCTATGAGGGATTGAAACTTTTTCGGGTTTAATTGTCCCGCATAACAGGCAACGTTTGTAGCCTACCTATGAGGGATTGAAACATAAAAGAAAAAGACAAAAAAGACTTGGTAAAACTTAAAGTTTGTAGCCTACCTATGAGGGATTGAAACCTGCCCGGTATTTCCGGCTGCCTTG
>JACDNV010000037.1 GCA_017656425.1 Candidatus Neomarinimicrobiota bacterium
TAAGTATGTGTTAATATATATTAGTGTTTATTCCGTACCTATGAGGAATTGAAACGACATTTTCACCAATTCTAACAATATCGTCTGTATCATGTTTATTCCGTACCTATGAGGAATTGAAACACCCTGGAAATCAAAGTATCAAGGCTCTTATCAGATAAGTTTATTCCGTACCTATGAGGAATTGAAACAAGTTAATCTCAGCTCCTTTGCGTGGTTCGTTGAATAGTTTATTCCGTACCTATGAGGAATTGAAACAACGGGAAAATTTATGGAATACCGTACAATAGTACACAGTTTATTCCGTACCTATGAGGAATTGAAACATAAATAGCAATATAGGCAAACATAACTTCTTTATCCTCTGTTTATTCCGTACCTATGAGGAATTGAAACGAACACCGTCCGGTTCACACCTCAAGAAACGAAACTGGGTTTATTCCGTACCTATGAGGAATTGAAACAATAGCACTTTCCTGTTATAAGTGAACTTTATCGCTGTTTATTCCGTACCTATGAGGAATTGAAACCCATCTATTTCGAGTGTGATTGTTTGCTCACCAGAAGTTTATTCCGTACCTATGAGGAATTGAAACTGAATATGTTCGACTTTAGCAAATCGAGGCTGTATTGTTTATTCCGTACCTATGAGGAATTGAAACAGTGGTGTATTTACCATCTGTAGCCTGAGAAACACCCCGTTTATTCCGTACCTATGAGGAATTGAAACCTGATCAATGTAAAACCTAAATTTTTCGCTATTACCTTGTTTATTCCGTACCTATGAGGAATTGAAACTTTGATTGACCTTATCGATAACCTGAGATGTCTGATCTGTTTATTCCGTACCTATGAGGAATTGAAACAATTTATCCCCGCTCTGGAAAAGGGCGCTTTGTGTATCGTTTATTCCGTACCTATGAGGAATTGAAACGAATTAAATAATAGGAGTGATAGCATTGTGGAAAAATGTTTATTCCGTACCTATGAGGAATTGAAACCCTTATCCATTACCAGCACGATGCGGATCCCATAGCCCGGTTTATTCCGTACCTATGAGGAATTGAAACCTTCTAAGCTCGCTGTCCTTAGGAACGATAAAGCACTGTTTATTCCGTACCTATGAGGAATTGAAACAATATTTGTGTTGACCAAAGCGGTATTCCATAGATTGTTTATTCCGTACCTATGAGGAATTGAAACCCTTATCCATTACCAGCACGATGCGGATCCCATAGCCCGGTTTATTCCGTACCTATGAGGAATTGAAACGATAATATGGGGCGGAAATTACTACCTGGATTACCTGTTTATTCCGTACCTATGAGGAATTGAAACTTTCTTGTCTTTCAAGTGCTTTCACGCCATCCATGAGTTTATTCCGTACCTATGAGGAATTGAAACCTCCCTTATCCCCAAAGAAGAACAGCGCGCACAATGCGCGTTTATTCCGTACCTATGAGGAATTGAAACTTGATCGCTCTTGTAATCTCGCTTCTTGACGGTTTTGAGTTTATTCCGTACCTATGAGGAATTGAAACTCTTTTATGTTTAGTGCGTTTTATTCTGGGAGGTGGACAGTTTATTCCGTACCTATGAGGAATTGAAACATAGGTACGCCGTATAGTTCAATTGCCAGTCGGTTGAGTTTATTCCGTACCTATGAGGAATTGAAACTTAATACTCCCCGCTTTTAACATATACCCACGTACCTGTTTATTCCGTACCTATGAGGAATTGAAACGCCAATGCTCCCGCTGCTGTTAATCCCTGTAAAACATCCGTTTATTCCGTACCTATGAGGAATTGAAACAGTTTCAGAATGATCACTTTCCCTATGTTCTGTACTCGTTTATTCCGTACCTATGAGGAATTGAAACAGTCCTGTGTAAATGCCATGATCGTATACTCCTTCAGGTTTATTCCGTACCTATGAGGAATTGAAACCTGTATCTATCGCTATACCCCTATCTGGTATGATCTCGGTTTATTCCGTACCTATGAGGAATTGAAACACCGTAAATTTGACCTGTACTGGTTTTCCAAATTTTGTTTATTCCGTACCTATGAGGAATTGAAACTCAGCTCCGCACAATACATTAAACTCATCGCTTTCATCAGTTTATTCCGTACCTATGAGGAATTGAAACGAATGGTTTTCTAAAAACAAGCGATGCGATGGTGATTGTTTATTCCGTACCTATGAGGAATTGAAACGTTAGCACAGCGTCTACATGTGCGCGTTTCTTTGCTAGTTTATTCCGTACCTATGAGGAATTGAAACTGGTATTCATCAATTATTCTGTCAGAAACAGCTTTCGTTTATTCCGTACCTAAGAGGAATTGAAACTGGGAACAGTCAAAGTCCATGTCACGCTCCCATATATGGTTTATTCCGTACCTAAGAGGAATTGAAACTTGAAATCTCTGTGTTTTTCGAACGATTCTCGGATAGAAAAG
>JACDNV010000038.1 GCA_017656425.1 Candidatus Neomarinimicrobiota bacterium
ACCAGAGAAGAATCGCTCAATGTTTTTCTTGAAGCATCGTTAGAGTGGACCAAAGCTACATGGAAAGAGCTTTTGCAGAAGGAACTAGGCCCGATGCCGGAAGAATACAGAAAAGACGAAAAACAATGATTTTTTTCGGTGGTGCTGAGCTTTGATTTCACTAGTTCCTAACAGATTTTTTTGCCGTGCTAAGCACTATTTTCAAGAATCGTTTGATGAGAACAAATGTTGTGGGCATATTTATGGTTTTCTAAGATCTTTACTGGGCATCTCCTTTACATTCTGCACACTGATGCCTCTTCCACCAGCCCACGCAATTGGATACTTCTTCTCATATTTTTGTGAAAGCAGCGGACCATTCTTAATAATATTGAGCGGTTCTCACAGCAAGACCATTTACTCTACTCTGTGTAAGATGAAAGGCAACATCGATGCTGTTGAAACACGTTCGGAAGACAGCGCCGATGTTCTTCAAAGTGCGTTGAAAAAAAGCCGTACAGAGCAGTTATCTGCTCTCATGTCGAGCCTGAAACTGGTGTTTTGAGTCCCATTGATGAAATAGCGTCTATCTGTAAGGACAGTGGCATTGTTTTGCTTGCCGATCTGTCGTACAGCGCTGGTGTTGAGGACTTGGGTTTTGTTAAGAGATTCGCACCGGGTATCGTACTTGTGCCAAGTTGGGAGGGTTTGGAAAGTGAAGCTGGGATTTCTTCGCTGCTCGTTAGCGAAGAAGCTGCGAGACAATTGAAAGTGAAAGGACTCGCATCTGAGGGGAAGATACTTCTCAGTGATAGAAATTTCAACTTTTCTTCGTTGCTGCTATCCGAATTCGAATCAGGTCTTTCTGATGTGGTGAATCAAGGCGTTATTAGAAGAATCAAAAGATTCAGAAAAGTTGCTTCCATAATCGATGATTCACTCGAAAGAATGGGGTTTGAAATATGCGCAAAAGGGGGATCTCGTGCAAGTAGTGTGACAGTCATCAAGCACGGCGGTGTGAGAATCACCGATCTGGTCGCGTTTATGAAGTCAAAGTATGAGCTGGAATTGCTTGAGGGAACTTTGTTTGATAGATTTGCCGAATGTGCCACTGCTTTTCATTCGAGTACTCTTAAAACGTCGCTCGGTATAATCACAGGGCTTTTGTTTGGGTTAGAAGATTTTTTGAGAAATTCTGGGTTTGATATTCCATTTGGTATTTCTTTGCAGAGTGTGAAGAGTATAACAGATTTCTGTGGTTGAAAAGGTGGCGTATTTGAAGAGAGAAGCTCTTTTCTGGGAAAGATACGATTCGAACACAGTTAGATGTCTGTTGTGTCCTCACAATTGTCTGCTAAAAGAAGAACAATCTGGAATTTGTAACAGCAGAAAAAATGAAAATGGAACACTTGTGAGTTTGAATTACGGAGATGTCGTTGTGAAGAAAGTTGACACGCTTGGAAAAAGGCTTCTGTTCTATGGAAATCATGAAGATCCAGTTCTTTCGTTGGGTAGCTGGGGATGCAACCTATGCTGTGATTGGTGCTACAATTGGGAAATTGCAAGATTAAAGCCTTTGCACCTTGTGAAAAAATATTCACCCGAAGAAATTCGCAATGAAGTACTGTACTTGAGAAAAACAAAAGGTGTGCAAACTATTGTTTTTACCTACAACGAACCTCTCGTCTGGGTAGAATTCATTATCGATATTTGTGAAATCCTTAAATCGGGTATCGATATTGTCCTAAACACAAATCTTCATGTAAATGAAGAACCTTTATTGAGAATCATTCCGTTTATATCAGCGCTCAACATAGACTTGAAGGCATTTAGTAGCTTTAAATACGCCTTGGGACCAAAGGGACACTTTGATGCAGTTTTGAAAAACCTGAAACTGTGTGTAGAACACGGCAAATATGTGGAAGTGACATTCCCCCTGATAAAAGGATTTAATGATGATGCTGATGAATTTGAAGATCTGGTTGCTTTCCTGTGTGAAATTTCTTCGGAAATTCCCTTGCAGATACGCAAAGGTTATCCAACTTATCGACACTTTGAGAACAGTCCATCAGAAGACAAACTTCAATATTTTCGAGCGATCGCATCAAAATACTTGAAACATGTTGAGCTTGTTTTTGAAGAGCAATAGTAGTGGGTGACCTTCTTCCATCCTTAAAAGGATGGGCTTTCCCAACGGTTTCTCGTAAGATAATCAGTTGAAATATGCAAATATTTTTCGTTCAAGCGTAATAAAGTC
>JACDNV010000039.1 GCA_017656425.1 Candidatus Neomarinimicrobiota bacterium
GAACTTTCTTAACTTAAATCCTAATTTAACTTTTAAAGAAAGCAAAGAGTATTCCGAGGATGGCACCAATCTGCCCAACCCAGAAGATGAACATCCATTTGATGGTGTCTGAGTGTTTTTTCTCTATTCTTTCGATAAGCTCAGTTTTTATCCTTTCGTCGTTGATTCTCAGGCTTTCGATTTCGGATTTCAGTTCAGTTCTTACTCCTTCAATCCTTTCGGTAAGTTCAACTCTTACCTTGGCCAGTTCTTCGGAGAGTCTTTTTTCGAATTTTTCTTCGACGAATTGGATTACGTTGTTTTTAGTTTCTTTCTGTGCTTCGTTTATAAGTTCGACTAAAGCTTCTATGCCGTCATCCCCGAGTTTTTCTCTTAAAGGCTTTTTAACTGTTACAACAGGCATTTCGACCTCAATAGTTAATGCAACTTAAATATACTAATTCTCAGATATGGTTGCAAGTGTATGTGGATTATCTTCCGTCATTGCGAGCGAGCGTAAGCGAGCGTGGCAATCTTGTCTGATTGAGATGGCTAAATAGCTGAATAGCTAGATAGCTAGATGGCGAAATAGCTGGATGGCTAAGAGGTGAGTGATCTAACTGGCTAGCAAGCCAGCAAGCCAGCCAGCTAACAAGCTAACAGGCTATCAGGCTAATAAGCTAACTAGCTATCAAGATAACAAGCTAACCAGCTAGAGAACAAACTTGGTATAACTTCTTCGATAGCCCCCTGTCAGTGCGAGTGAGCGTAAGCGAGCGTGGCAATCTGTTATGTTTGAGCTGATAATGATATGTTTTAATTATAAATCTACTTGCAAAGTAGATTGCTTCGTCGTCCCAATGGGACTCCTCGCAACGACAGGTGGATGTCATTGCGAACGGGACATGATAGAGTTCAAAGTTCTATATTCCGCATTTGTGGGAAGGCAACATTGAACTCTTAAACGTTGAACGTCGAACGTTGAACTCCTAAACCTCGAACGTTGACTTTCCTAACCTTGAACTTTTTAACTCTTGAGTTAACCCTTAAAGAAGGCGAAAAGTATCCCGAGGATAGCACCGATCTGCCCAACCCAAAAGATAAACATCCATTTGATCAGTTCTGATTTTACTTTCTCATCGTTGGTTTTCAGGGCTTCGATTCTCTCGATGAGTTCAGTTTTAACTTCGGCAATTTCTACTCTTACCTTAGCCAGTTCTTCGGAGAGTCTTTTTTCGAATTTTTCTTCGACGAATTGGATTACGTTATTTTTAGTTTCTTTCTGTGCTTCGTTTATAAGTTCGACTAAAGCTTCTATGCCGTCATCCCCGAGTTTTTCTCTTAAAGGCTTTTTAACTGTTACAACAGGCATTTCGACCTCAATAGTTAATGCAACTTAAATATACTAATTCTCAGATATGGTTGCAAGTGTATGTGGATTATCTTCTGTCAGTGCGAGTGAGCGTAAGCGAGCGTGGCAATCTGTTATGTTTGAGCTGATAATGATATGTTTTAATTATAAATCTACTTGCAGAGGAGATTGCTTCGTCGTCCCAATGGGACTCCTCGCAACGACAGGTGGATGTGTCCGTGGGCGAAAGAAAAAATAAATAATCATAGTGTTCTTAGTGTCTTTGGTGAGACGCAGTCAGCCTTGCCAGCTTGCTCGCTAATAAAAATTCGAGGTTCTAATTTCTATATTCTGTGTTTGGATAGTTGTAACGTTGAACTTTCTTAACCTTGAACTCACTAACGTTGAACGTTGAACTTTCTTAACTTAAATCCTAATTTAACCTTTAAAGAAGGCAAAGAGTATCCCTATGATGGCACCAATCTGCCCAACCCAAAAGATAAACATCCATTTGATCAGTTCTGATTTTACTTTCTCATCGTTGGTTTTCAGGGCTTCGATTCTCTCGATGAGTTCAGTCTTTATTTTTTCGTCGTTGATTCTCAGGCTTTCGATTTCGGATTTCAGTTCAGTTCTTACTCCTTCAATCCTTTCGGTAAGTTCAACTCTTACCTTGGCCAGTTCTTCGGAGAGTCTTTTTTCGAATTTTTCTTCGACGAATTGGATTACGTTGT
>JACDNV010000040.1 GCA_017656425.1 Candidatus Neomarinimicrobiota bacterium
TCGAAGACAGAAGTATCGCCACCAAGCCCCAGGATAATCCGGGGCTTTTGTTTTCTGCTTGGGCTCCAAGTTCTCCCACCATAATAGCACTACCCTTTTCATACAAGTCAGGCTCGTGCTACTTTGTGATCGATACGCTCATGAGATTCATAAAGGGTATGACGACGGGCTGGATACCTATCTGACCGGTGGTTGTGGTGATGAAAGCGCGGGCAATTAAAAGCATATTCATCAAGCCGTTCAATCTGCATAGCTTGTCGAAAAACCCTTCGTCAACCTTGTCTTCTGACTCAAAAACTGCCTCAAAGACTGCTCGAATCTTCACAGAGATGTCGTGCACCATCCTTCCCTCTTGCTCTCCTTTCGCGAACACATACAGAGTGACCACTCTGACAAGGCGCTTGCCCTCACGTTGTATATCATCAAAGGAAGGCTCTAGCTCAAGGCTGTAGCTTATGATACCCTCCTCTGTCTTTTTTACCTGGAAGTGTGCCTCTTCGATCAGGTAATCAACGATCCTGAAGAAGCTCTCTCGAGGTTTGAATCTTTCTTCTTTTTCTGTCATGCCCCCACACTCCTTATCTCTTCCGCTTGAACGCTGTATTTTAGGAAAGAGCCCCCTTTGAACTCATATTTCTGCTCAATCTCTGTGGGTACTATTCCAAGCGATATTCTGATTCGTCCGCCCAACTTTGCAATTATCTTGGCGAGGACTTTGATGGATATGTTCTTATCCCCTGTTTCGATTTTTGAAAGCATGGACTGTGATATCCCAAGTTTCTTGGCCAATTCCTTTTGAGTCAAGTTGTGCTCCTTCCTGTACGCCAGAAGCTGTCCTCCTATCTGTACCATAGCCTTGATGAAGAGTTTCTCCTCTTCAGAAAAGCTAATCCCAAGATCTTCAAACAGTTCAAAGGCATCGGAATACTTCTTAAAAGTTTTCTTCATCATATCAATCCCTCCCTCAATAGATCTCTGTATCGATTCACTGCGCTCTCAATAGCCCTTTTGTAATCACTTTCTTCTCTCTCTTCAAAAGCCGCGAGCAAAACCACATAGCTGCCGATAAATGTGAAGATAATCCGTATGTTTGGGCTTTTCTTTACTAACCTTAAGCAATATAGATCCATGCTTCTTGTTCCTTTGAGTTTCTCAAAGTACGGCAATGTTATAACCTCTTTCCTTTGTTCCCGTATGGTTTCCAAAAGAAATATGTACTTCTTCGCTACTTTCTCGCGTCTTTTCTTAGGTACACGTTGTTCTATCAGTTCCTTGAGTTCTTCCAAAAAGCCCTCAGCCTCTATAATCTCCTTCCCCATGAGCACCGCCCTTTTGCTTCTTTATCCCCGTTGCTATTATAACCAATAAGTCATATTTTCCCAAGCCTTTTTGTACCGCTCGTCTTTTACGTTGAAGAAAAGCCCCGGAAAGTTATCAGATGTTTGCAAACATCTCTAATCCAAGATTAGATTGACCCTGCTTATCTGATCATCCAATTGTCTCCAAAATGTTTCCCAAATGAAATATGAAACTGCGGACTTATGTAAGTGAAGGAGGGGACTTCTGTGGTTGAAAGACATGTAAAAGGAATAAACGGTAAAACATATATGACCGTGAAAAGCGATCTTTCGTAGAGTCTGTCGAAGATTCGAGCACCAAGAAGCTTCTGAAAACTCTCCAGTGGAAGATTTGATGTGATTACAATTCTCTTTATTCTCAAACGTTCTATCCCAGAACTTCTTTAGGGTGATCTCCATCACAGTTGCTACAAGTTTCAGCTGTTTTTTGTGGCTCTGATACCTGGGGCCCTGCAGGTAGAATGGTCCGCGTCGAAGTCGCGCGATAAATATTGCATATCTCACCTTTTGCATTCATGAGAGCA
>JACDNV010000041.1 GCA_017656425.1 Candidatus Neomarinimicrobiota bacterium
CCGTCATTGCGAGCGAGCGTAAGCGAGCGTGGCAATCTTGTCTGATTGAGATGGCGAGATGGCGAGATGGCTGGATGGCTGGATAGCTAAATAGCTTGATGGCTGGGTGGCTAAAAGGTAAGTAATCTAAATGACTGTCAAGCTATCAAGCTAACTGGCTAACAAGCTAACAAGCCAGGTGACTCTGAAGACACTCCGTGCTACTAAACAACGAAAATCGAGGTGTGTTATGATTAAAGTTTTGTTTATCTTCGGAACAAGACCCGAGGCTATAAAACTTGCCCCTGTGATTAAAAGGTTAAGAGATAATAACAGTTTTAAAGTAGAGGTATGTGTCACTGCTCAACATAGGGAAATGCTTGATCAGGTTCTGGAGTTTTTTAATATTAGCGCAGATTATGACTTAAATATTATGACGGATAACCAATCACTTTTTGATATTACTGCAAGTTGTGTCAAAAAGCTGGAACCAGTGCTGAGAAATAGTAACCCTGACCTATTAATTGTTCAAGGGGATACTACCACAGCCTTTATTTCAGCATTAGCTGGATTTTATTTAAAAAAGAGGGTGGCACATGTGGAGGCTGGATTAAGAAGTTTTAATAAATACTCTCCTTTTCCAGAGGAAATAAATCGTGTTTTGATAAGTCACTTAGCAGATATACATTTTGCACCTACCAAGAAAGCAAAGGAGAATCTTTTAAGAGAGGGTATTAAAGATAATATTTATATTGTGGGTAATACTGTTATCGATGCTCTGTTTATGGCTGTGGATATCGTAAGGAATGACAAGAGTAAAAAGTACTATACGTATTTTAGACAGATCGATTTGAATAAGAAATTAATACTTGTTACTGGTCATAGAAGAGAGAGTTTTGGAGAGCCTTTTAAAAATATCTGTTATGCTTTAAAAGAAATCGCATCTAATTTTTACGATATTGTCGAGATTGTATATCCTGTACATCTGAATCCAAATGTTAGAAAACCGGTATTTGAAATTTTAAATGGAATTAAGAATATTTACCTGATTGAACCATTATCGTATGATTATCTCGTATGGCTTATGGATAAATCATATTTAATTTTAACAGATTCAGGTGGTATACAGGAGGAAGCACCAAGTCTGAATAAACCAGTATTGGTAATGAGGGATGTGACAGAAAGAACAGAGGGGATAGAAGCAGGAACGGCTAAATTGGTTGGCACTGATAAAAGTGTTATTGTAGATACCGTCAGCAAGCTATTATTTGATGAAAATTTATATAAATCTATGAGTGTTGCTGAAAATCCTTATGGAGATGGTAAGTCTTCAGAGAAGATAGAGAAAATTATTTTAGAGACAATGTGGAATTGTTGAAACTTTTGCGACTGAAAGTTTTTAGTTACACCAAGTTACATGTACTAGGGTAAGGAATCTTGCGGAGTAGATACTCGGTGTAATTCCGTAATCTTTAAAAGTTTTAAGAGCCCCCATTTTGGGGCTTTTTTATTTTTTATGGATAGAGATTGTTTGGTCATCCGCCGGTATTCTCTGTCATTGCGAGCGTAGTGAAACGGAGCGTGGCAATCTCTTTTGCATAGTCGAGGTAGTGAACATTTGAAACCTCAAGCGTTTAGCAAAGTAGATTGCTTCGTCGTCCCAATGGGACTCCTCGCAACGACGTGTGGGTGTATCGTGTGCGAAAGAAAAATTAAATAATCTTAGTGTTCTTGGTTAGACGCTGGCTGGCTTGCCAGCTTGTCCGCTAATAAAAGTTCGAAGTTCTACGTTCTATTTTCTGTGTTTGTATAGTTATAACATTGAACTTTATAACGTTGAACATTGAACTTTCTTAACTTAAATCCTAATTTAACTTTTAAAGAAAGCAAAGAGTATTCC
>JACDNV010000042.1 GCA_017656425.1 Candidatus Neomarinimicrobiota bacterium
AATGTAATAAAACCCTCCTACACTTCCCCAGTTAATTTGAATTAGTATAATATCGCAGTGTGGATAATAAGTTTCTCTAAACTCCTTTGCCTTTTGTGCATCAACTGTCCATATGAGTTTAACTCCACTAAATCCTTTTCCTGTAATTGTTTTTATGGAGAAAGGTTCACCAAATAATTTTACATCAACTTCTGGTTCCGTAATTGGAATTTCAGTTTCTACATTCGCCTCTCCAAATTTATAGATAAGCAAAGCAATGATGATTCTTTCACGAAGAGAGCCAACTTCCATCCCGATTTTTCCAGCTCTTGAACTCTCTAGCTCTGCAAGCTGAAATAAATACGGCAGCTTATTTTTAATCCTGTTTACGAGTCTTACATCCTCAAATATTTCTATTAATCTACTTGACATCTTCTATTCCTCCCTAAGCAAAATGTCGCCTAACTCATTTATATCCGCATTGCGGATATTATCTTGATTTAGTGTTATATCCGCAATACTGCGCATATAAATCCATCTAGACGTGATCATATTTCCTCTCTCCACAATATCATCAAGTGGACTTTTTATCCTCACTATGCTAACCTCACTCACATGTGTATAAATTTCAGTAGTTTTACTGCTCTTATGTTCACCCATATCCTGAATATACCTTAAGTACACGCCACTCTCCAAAAGATGTGTCGCAAAACTATGTTTTAGTGAATGAACTGTTACATATTCCTTTATTCCCGTCTTAAGGCATAAATGCTTGAATGTTGCCCGAACCGTTCTTGTAGAAATGTGTTTTCCCCTCCTTCCACCCTCCAATAATCACGCTAAAGGTCTATAAACTTTGAAATATTTTTTAAGAGCCTTTAGAGAATAATCCAAAAGAATAGTATCTCTGTCTTTTTTCCCTTTTGAACCTATTATATGTAACAAATTCCTTTCGATATTAGTATCCGCTGGCTTTAATCTTATAACTAATGACACCATTAGACCAGCAGAGTAATTCAATCTTAAAATTGTCTTGTGCTTAATATTGTTCACTGAATTAATGATTTTTACAACTCTCTTTAAAACAACTATTATTTTTAAATATTTCCTTAGACATTTGATCTCACATATAAAGTTACTATCTAAAAATTCTCCATTAATAACTCTTTAAAGCATTTATAATAATATTCTGAAAAGAAAATAATATTTCCCCCTTTTTTCAATCATATGTTAAAAATATTTTTTTATATATTAATAATCAACATTATTCGATCCCTTTCCTAAAAAATAATATAAAATTTTTATTTTACTTTATATGAGATTCTATTGCCCTTTTTGAACATTTTCTTATTGAGGGTCCTTCAAACAAATATACAGGCTACAGGTAAAGATCTATAAAGGTATAATTTTTAAAAATATTTTGAAATTCTGAAATTCTTATTATCATTTTTCTGTTTTATTAAGTTTTAAAAAGAGTAAAATCTCTTTATATACACATATTCATTTACTTTTTCAAAATTCGTACCCCATAGGGATCCCTCCGGGAGAACCGTCGGCTTAAGAGAAACTACCCTACCAATTAACCATCTCTACAACACACCACTGAGTTTGTGCCCCGACCAGGACTCAAACCTGTCCCATAGGGATCCCTCCGGGAGAACCGTCGGCTTAAGAGAAACTACCCTACCAATTAACCATCTCTACAACACACCACTGAGTTTGTGCCCCGACCAGGACTCAAACCTGTCCCATAGGGATCCCTCCGGGAGAACCGTCGGCTTAAGAGAAACTACCCTACCAATTAACCATCTCTACAACACACCACTGAGTTTGTGCCCCGACCAGGAC
>JACDNV010000043.1 GCA_017656425.1 Candidatus Neomarinimicrobiota bacterium
ATATTCTTTTACATCTTACTTAATATCTACCCTGAATTCATTTTGTTAGCAATATAAGGATATAATATTTATAAAAGGAGGCGTTACATATGAATAAAGGTATCCCTCTTCTTGGAGATAAGTTTCCAGAATTCGAGGTTCAGACAACGCATGGTAAAATGAAGTTACCAGATGTTTACAAAAACCGGTGGTTTGTATTTTTCAGTCATCCTGCCGACTTTACACCAGTGTGTACCACAGAATTTGTGGCTTTTCAAAAAAAATATGACCAGTTTAAGGAGCTTGGCTGCGAACTCATAGGTTTGAGCGTGGATCAGGTGTTTTCGCATATCAAGTGGATAGAATGGATAAAGGAGAAACTCGGTGTAGCTATTGAATTTCCTGTTATCGCTGACACAGGTAAAGTGGCGGAAACTCTTGGCCTCATTCATCCAGGCAAAGGAAGTAACACTGTCAGAGCTGTTTTTGTGGTTGATCCAAAATCAACGATAAGAGCCATACTCTATTATCCTCAAGAGGTTGGTAGAAATATTGATGAAGTGATTAGAATAGTAAGAGCCTTTAGAATTTCTGATGAACAAAAAGCCGCTATCCCGGCGAATTGGCCCAACAATGAATTGATTGGCAGCGATCTTATCATTCCTCCACCAAGCGATATCAACGATACGGAAGCGAGGCTCAAGGAATACGAATGTTTTGACTGGTGGTTTTGCCACAAGAAGTATCATTAGAATTCAAAAGCAAGGGGGAGATCGTGATGAGAGAAAACGTTCGAAACGCATTGAATGAACAGATCAAGAAGGAGTTCGAATCGGCATATCTGTATCTTTCAATGTCAGCTTTTTTCGAATCTCTCAGCTTGGAAGGTATGGCACAATGGATGAAAGTTCAAGCAAAAGAAGAAATTGAACATGGAATGCGAATCTTCGAGCATCTCAAGGACAGAGGTGAAAGGATAGAACTCTTCGAGATTTCAAAACCCAAGAAGGAATGGAAATCTCCTCTGGAAGCCTTCGAAGAAGCGTACGAACACGAAAAATACATCACCAAGAGTATAGACAAGGTGATCGAAGTGGCACGAGCCGAAGAAGATAATGCCACTCTTGTTATGCTGCAGTGGTTTGTGAATGAGCAAATTGAAGAAGAGGCTTCCGTTTTGAAAATAGTGGATACTCTAAAAAGAGTTCATGAGAATCCCGCTGCTTTATTTATGCTAGATCGCCAGTTGGGAGAAAGGAAGTGACTAATTGAATCACACAGAATTCAATATATATGAAGTATTTGAACTCGCCAAACAAATAGAAAGAAATGGCGTGAGTCTTTATACCAGCGCTGCGAAAAAGTTTCCAGAATTCAGCAAGCGTTCACTTTTCCTAAACCTTGCTGAAATGGAAAGGGAACACGAGAAGACATTTGAAAAAATGCAGCAAGAGCTTGCCAACAGAGAAGGAGAGATGTCAAAATTTCTGGATCCTGATCTCGAAGCCGTCAAGTACCTTCAAGCTGTGGCAAAGGGAGCTGTATTTGATGTAAATAAGGACATTTCCTCGATCTTAAGCGGCGTTGAAACCGTTTCCGAGTTACTGAGAATTGCGATAGAACTGGAAAAGGATTCTGTTATATACTATATGGGAATCAAGCAAGTCGTTCCAGAATCATTCGGCAAGGAAAAGGTAG
>JACDNV010000044.1 GCA_017656425.1 Candidatus Neomarinimicrobiota bacterium
GCTAGATGGCGAGATGGCAAAATGGCTGGATAGCTATCAAGCTATCAAGCTAACAAGCCAGCAAGCTAACAGGCTAACAAGCTAACCAGCTAAAGAAGTAACTTGGTGTAACTTCTTCGGTGGCCCCCTGTCATTGCAAGCGAGCGTAAGCGAGCATGGAATATTTAATGAGCCATGGTTTAGCATGTGGAGTGGTAAGGACTGTGATGAATTATATAATTGGCCACTTGCTGGTTGGCTTTTTTCAATTTTGTGTGATTTATCCTATAATATATTAAATTATAGTGCAAATGATGACTTTGTTGGATCATGTAATCTTAGTTTAACTACTAATTTACAGGAGTTTAGTGGATACGGTTTGAGAATAAAAATGAAATTACAATGGTATGAACTTTCAGGAAACTAAGGAGGTGTTTAAAATGTTACGATTGATGCGTTTTATGTTTATCACGAGTATATTGAGCGTATCAATGTTAATGGGAGGTGATAAACTAATTAATGTACACATTTCTGCAGAACCACGGCAGTCAATAATTACAGAAGATTTTAGACCTGAATTTTATAATTCAAATATAGGTGTGTTTATAAAGCCAGGATTTTTTAAAGAAATAGGTTTTTGCGCTGATATTGTAATATTAAGATGGGCATCATACTATTTGTATAATTTTGAGGAAGTGTACCTTGATGATTCACAAACTGTAGGAGAAACATCCAGACCTTACAAGCATTCTTTAGCGGGTTGGTCTCTTGGAGCAGGATATTCTGGGAGCGCTTTTGGATTTAAAAGTTTTTATCTTACTTTATCGCTGTTGATCGCTGCTTCTGAGTCTCCTAATGAGTTTACGATATACAAAGGGAAGAAACCAGAGACGGTATACTGTCCAGTTTTAAGAATAGGGAGCGGTATCTGGAAAGATTTATTATATTGGTCAATACAAAATGTATATATTCCTGATGCTGGGATCTTTCCATGTTTCATGATTGAGCTAAGGAAGTGGTTATTTTGATATTAAAAAGTCAATGAAATATTACCGGATTTAAAATAACTAAAATTCATAATAGCATTAAATTGATAGGTTTTAGAAATAAACTAAATATGCTGGTTGAAAATTAAGCCTGTTTAGCTTTATTAGCACAGGTCACTATATCCAATACTAGGAAATTAAATGCGCTACCTCAATCTATTACAATCAATAACGTCTTGTATTCACGAAGTCACCGAAGGCGATTTCCCGAAGGGCAAGATAGCCTTACGGCAATTGCAAAATGAAGATTGCAAAGTGCAAAAGTCAAATTTATTTCTGTCTACATTTTGAGTACAAAAGCCAAATCTGACAAAAGGCGATTTTGCATTTTTCAATTTGCATTCTGCATTCTGCATTGAGCCTTTGCGCTTAACGTCTTGTATTCACGAAGTCGCCGATGGCGATTTCCCGAAGGGCAAGATAGCCTTACGGCAATTGCAAAATGAAGATTGCA
>JACDNV010000045.1 GCA_017656425.1 Candidatus Neomarinimicrobiota bacterium
CAACGACATATATCCCTGTATGCGTGACAAGAATTATATCGTATTCGTAATAGTTATTTGATTGTGTATCAAATATTAAAACATTACTTGAAAGCTTCCCAATTTGTTCACTATTTATAATGTTTTTCATAATATCAATTGCTGATTTTTCGTGTTCGAATAAGCTACCTTGCTCCTTTACCGCCATGTTATCTGTATAATTTTGCTGAGCACTTAGGTAATCACTTGGGTAATATTGATTACTAAAGTTATCACTACGCAACAATCTAATTATTTCATCCTCCAGCAACTGTTGCCACTCTTCATTTTGAAGCAGGTTATATACGTCTCCATCCAAATATGCATAATCTACAGTTTCAAGTAGCCTTTTTTTTGTAAGTCTGTTTTTTTTATACATTTGGTAAGTTAACTCTTTTCCTTTTTTAATTTGCAGGTACCAAAAACCATCGCTTTGAAGATGATAAAAAGGGTATTCTAGCATTTTTCTATGACCAGGCATTTCTGGAAACAAGTCGTTAAAATGTGATAGAAAAACAGGCTCTAATTCATTAAAGGTAAATTTATTCTCATGACCCTTGTTTTTCTTAAATAAAGTAACAATTGACAACAAAAGAATATATTTGTGGGGGCTAATTTCTCTTCCTCGCTTAGACACCTTTAACTTGTTAAGCAATTCTTTATAGTTTTGCATTCTCCCCCACCCCACCTTAGATTAAAATATCATTTACATTTATACCCGTAAGGTTTATGTATTTTGGTAATTTTTTTGACAGTTTTTTATTATCGCTTTCCTCATGTGACTGTTTTTTCTCAAGTAGCTCAACATTTTTAAGGTCCCTCAGAAATAAAGGTTTACCTCCTCTTCTCCCTCTCCAGGTGTAAATTCGACCATCAGAATGGTTTTCTTCATATTGACAAGCTTTTTCGAATTTTTCAGGATGATATTTTTTCAAACCAATCCACTCAGCATCTGATTGAAAAAAGCAAAAATAGCATCCTGATCTGCTCCGCCATTCATAATAGCCAGGTAATCCTAAACCAGAATTTTGTAATATATTGATAACATCTTTATAAGTAATGCCATCCTCTTTGAAAGGAAGTCTAGGGATAATGTTTTTTCCCTTTTTCTTCCTATATCCTACTCGATCTTCATCGGCCCTAATAGCAATGTAGCTAAAAACCAAATCATCTCCTATATAAGCCTCAAAAGGCTTAAGCTTTAGTTGGCGAGTACACCATCTATGTTGCGGAGATGGCAAAACGCCATTATAGTATTTTAACCAGTAATCAAAATCCCCCTTAGGTTTGATTACCTGTATATCAATGTTTAAAACAGCCTTTATTTTTTCTAGGTACTCGTAAGTCTCCGGCAACTCACAACCGCTGTCCATAAAAACATACTCCATATCCAAGTCGGGATATTTGTCGCGCATGTAAACGGCCA
>JACDNV010000046.1 GCA_017656425.1 Candidatus Neomarinimicrobiota bacterium
CGAGGAATTTAGCAAAGTCGGTTACTGTGGAGTGAGGAAGGGAGCTTAATGGCTCTTTGTTGTCGAAAACAAAAAAACTCTTTCCGTAGGAAAATAAAGTTTTTCCGATGAAAATAAAGTGGTTCTAATTGGGAGGGTTAAGGGATTAGGTTTAAGGAACAAGGAAAATTGAGAGAATGCTTGAGAAATAAGGGTTGAGAGGGATTTTGAGATAATCCCATGCTCAACCCTTCATTTTTACCTGTAGATGACTCCTGTAATCCGTCAAACCCTTGTGAAATAAGGAATGTGGCGGTTTATCCTCCCTTAATCCTTAAACCTTATTCCTGCTCTTTTGGAAGAACTTTTTTTACTTTTTTAGCTTCCATATTTGGAAATATAAGGGCGAAGTATGAGTGATTTATAGAAAGACTTTATTTGCTGGTAAAAATTAGGGTGCAGTATTCATGCGGGTTTGAGGGGTGGAAAATGGAAAGAGTTTTTTTTACATGAACAGCAATCCCATCTCCTACCAACCCAGAAAAATTAAATAAATATTGAAATATCAAGGCTTTGGAGCCTTCAGGCATGTGTAAATATAGTGTGGAGAAACCGATGTTTAGGGTAGAGTTGGGGTAGTAATATGCTGCGGGGGATAACCCTTATATTGCTAGTTTTCATACCTCCGAAGTGAATATACCTCCGGTTTTGAGCAGACTTTTTTATCTTTTTTTACTTACATTTTTGTTAAGACATGGGAATTTAGTTGACATAACAGGGGAATTTTTGAGCAGACTTTTTATCATGGAAGATACTGTAAAAGTACCTTCGGGCTTGTTATATCAAGGCTTTGATTAAGTTCTGCGTTCGAGCAAACTTTTTTTATTTTGACAACTGCTAAAAAAGGGATTTATATTCCAGCCGCCAGGAAGAGACCTGCCAGTGATAATGTTCAATTATGGTTTTTAGAAGCACTGCTGCGTTCAGAGCCCACCTCATTAATGCCCCTGCCACAATTATTACAAATACCCTCTGCTTTCCCTTTTAGCATGGATATTCCAGTGGTCGCCATTCGGCAATCAAAGCAATTTGAAATACAACGTCAGGGTTTGGATTTGGATATGGTAATTATTAGATAATTTTATTTAGTGATTCTTAACAACTTCATTGTGTATAATGGACCCAAGATTTTGGACACGAAATCAGGGGATGAGCCCAACATGTGCAAAAAATTTACTACTTTATTAAGTATAATGCTGGCGTTATCGTTTATTCTTCTTGGTTGTGATGGCGATGCCAATAACTTCGAGGATGCCAACAATGTTGAGAATGTAAATAATCCATCGGCTGGTGAAAACGATGATACTATTTTGGCGTATTTAGATAAAAATTTAATAAA
>JACDNV010000047.1 GCA_017656425.1 Candidatus Neomarinimicrobiota bacterium
TTGGACAAATTTCGGTAAAAAATAGAAAAGAGGCTCCCTTTTTGTTAAAATGTTTTTGTCCAAAAACAACAAAAAGGAGGGAGCCTCTTTGGAAAATATTATACAACAATTTGCGGAAAATATCATCCCGGAATTAGAAGTAACTTTGGAAGAGATTTACTTAAAGAATGATGGAGGTCTGTCGAAACTAACAAGAGTAATAAAAAAGCATATTGATAATTTAGGTCAAGCAATCATGAAATATACACTGGAGGAATTGGATCAGGCCATAAAAGAATCTCAAGAAAGAAAAAAGAGATGGGTTGTACAGCGCTCATCAGACGAAAAGACCATCATAACAGAGTTTGGGGAAGTCAAATATACCAGGACCTACTACAAATCGAAAATTGATGGCAGTTATGCTTACCTGGTAGATAAATATATGGGTATGGAACCTCACCAGAGGATAGATAAGAACCTGGAGTCAAAGCTAATTGATTTAGCCAGCAACTATTCTTATGCCAAAAGTGCAAAGCTGGCGGTAAAAGAAGTACAGTTAAGTCGCCAGACAGTAATGAACAAGAGCAGGAAACTGGAAAGGATAAAGTATAAAAAGCAAAGTGAGGAGAAAAAAGAAGTAGCAATTCTCTATGTAGAAGCAGATGAGGACCATATATCATTGCAAGATGGTAAAAAGACAATATCAAAGTTAGTATATGTGCATGAAGGATATGAACAAGGCCAGGGCAGAAACAAGCTAAAGAATGTGCACTATTTTTCAGGGATATACAGTAATCCAGAGGACTTATGGTTGGAGGTAGCGGATTATATAGAAGAAAATTATGATACTGACAAGATTAAAAAGGTTTTTTTATCGGGAGATGGAGCTGGATGGATCAAAGAAGGATTAAACTGGCTGCCCAAAGCAAAGTATGTACTGGATAAATACCACCTAAACAAATATGTATTAAAAGCTACAGGGCATGTACCGAAATTAAGATTTGAGTTATGGGGAGGAATAAATACTCTGGATAAAACAAAGGTAAAAAGAGTATTTAAAAAGATTATGAAGAAAACTGAAGCCGAAAGCAAGATCAAAGCAGTAAGGAAAAGCCGCCAATATATTTTAAAAAATTGGGCTGGGATAGAGGCATATATGAAAGATAAAGATGCTATAGGATGCAGTGCAGAAGGCCATGTAAGCCATGTGTTAGCTGATAGATTAAGCAGCAGGCCCAGAGGCTGGAGCAAAATAGGAGCAGATCAGATGTC
>JACDNV010000048.1 GCA_017656425.1 Candidatus Neomarinimicrobiota bacterium
TCAATAATCTGAGTTACGACACCGGCACCAACTGTTCTACCGCCTTCCCTAATAGCAAACCTCAATCCCTCTTCCATTGCTACCTCTTTTATCAACTCTACATCCAGATTTACATGATCTCCTGGCATCACCATTTCTACTCCCTCCGGCAACTTTATAACTCCTGTAACATCTGTTGTCCTAAAATAAAACTGCGGCCTGTAACCTGTGAAAAACGGCGTGTGTCTACCACCCTCTTCCTTCTTCAATACATATACCTCCGCCTTAAACTTCTTATGAGGCGTTATACTACCAGGTGCCGCTACTACCATACCTCTCTGTAACCAATCCTTCTCTATCCCTCGCAACAATAACCCTACATTATCTCCTGCTATACCCTCATCCAATACCTTCCTGAACATCTCTACACCCGTAACTACCGTCTTCCTGTGTGCTCCCAATCCTACTATCTCTACCTCTTCACCTACTCTCACCTTACCTCTCTCTATCCTTCCTGTACCTACTGTCCCTCTCCCCGTTATACTAAATACATCCTCTATCGGCATCAAAAATGGCTTGTCTACATCTCGCCTCGGCTCAGGTATGAAATCATCCAACGCCTGTACCAACTCCCATACACACTTAACCGCTCCCTCATCATCAGGATTCTCCAACGCCTTCAATGCACTACCCTTTATCACTGGTACCTCATCCCCAGGAAATTCATACTGATTCAATAAATCCCTTACCTCCATCTCTACTAACTCTATCAACTCAGGATCATCTACCATATCCGTCTTATTCAAAAATACTACTATATATGGCACATTTACCTGCCTCGCCAATAATACATGCTCCCTCGTCTGAGGCATCGGACCATCAAATGCACTCACTACCAATATCGCACCATCCATCTGGGCAGCCCCAGTTATCATGTTCTTTATGTAATCTGCATGACCAGGACAGTCTACATGAGCATAATGACGCTTCTCTGTCTCATACTCCACATGAGCCGTATTTATCGTTATACCTCTCTCCCTCTCCTCAGGAGCATTATCTATACTATCAAAACTCCTATACTGCGCTAAACCCTTCTTGCTCAATATTAATGTCATCGCCGCTGTCAATGTGGTCTTACCATGATCCACATGACCTATCGTACCTACATTTACGTGCGGCTTCGTCCTCTTAAATTGCTCCTTCGACATCGCTCCTCTCCTTCTTTA
>JACDNV010000049.1 GCA_017656425.1 Candidatus Neomarinimicrobiota bacterium
TGTATCTTAAGACCCCCTGATTTCGTGTCTAAAATCTTGGGTCCATTATATTATAAAATTTCCGAAAGAGACATGTAATGCATGCCCGCTGCGGGATAAGTGCACAATAAATTAATGTCAATGAAATGTTTGGTATTTATAGAAGGGTTTTGATATCCTCATAAAAAATATAATGAAAAATTATTTTATTTCGGTGATCATTAGGTTTCATTAATGCCGTAAAAAAGGGTTTATTTTTATGTCGGGCGTTCTCCAGGAACAGGTTTGGACGCTTCCAGAAGAGGTGGTGCCGAAAGTAGAAAGAGTAATGTCTAGAAAGGTGGTAATTGACTATGGCATCTCAAAACCATATTCCTGTTGAAAGGCTTCAAAAGTTAGAGCAAAAGCGTTGAGTTTAAAGGGGCTATCCAAAAGGTACGGCTCAAACTAGATGGTAAGTTAGATAACTATAACATTTGTAAGTTAGATAACTATAACATTTATAAACGTTCCGGTCCATCCATTGTACCACATGCGGGGGCCCCGGCTGTTAAGGCTACCCTTGCGGCGCCGCCTGCTAACATGGATGTCTAGCGACCGGTAGCCCAACTGATAAACTTAAGAAAAAGGAATTTTGCTAATTTTGTCAAATTATGAAATAAAATACATAAATGAACGGTGATTGGAATTATGAGTGAGGGGAATGAATTTATTAGCATATTTAATACTTTACTGCCAATCAAAAAGGTACTAGAAGACCCGTCTGGTAGCAACATTTTTGTAATATTGTTTATTTCCGGAATAATCGGTTTCTCGTTTTGGGTATTCGTCTCTTTTGGGTTAAGGCAATACAGACCCTGCAGTAAGGGTATAGAGGATGCCAAAGCCAGCGTTGACCAATATTCTAAAGGTACCCTTACGACTAATTTCGAAGAACTAAATCAAGAAATGTCATCCAACCCATTAATAGGAAACTTGTGGTCTGAATATGACAAAACGCTGGTAAAAATCAAGAGAGATGACGGTACGGAAGATGTTTTTAGTACCATAGAAGCAAGTTACTTTTTTAATGAAGCTAATATTCTTGAATCAAGAATTAACCTTAAGTTTTATAATGCCGTTCCCGGTATTTTGACGGGGCTAGGAATTCTAGGCACCTTTGTAGGGCTGACCTAGGTGGACCCCATTGTCAAGACACAAATTTTAAAATTTTAAGCTACAAATA
>JACDNV010000050.1 GCA_017656425.1 Candidatus Neomarinimicrobiota bacterium
GAATATTGTTTGCGTGTGGTTGGGTGCTGAAACCTTAACCCGCCTCCAACGTTTACATATTTTTGGTGTGGCGCCCCGGGTGGGGCGTTTTTTGTTATGGGGAAAAGAATAAATAACAATTTAAATAAAATTTCTCCCATCCCTGCTAATCCTCCAGATTTTCAAGCTGACTCAAATGCCAGAGCTGCAGGTATTGCAGCTGTTTTCTTTTGCGCTTGAGCTTCTTGAGTTCCTTGGGGTCAGTTGTGTTCCACTCCTGATTGCGCAGGTCCTCGATTTCTTTTTTAGTTTTAAGGATGAACTGTTCGAGCTCGGAACGGGTTAAAGGCATGATTATCACCTAAAGGGAAATTCTACATTCCACTTTTATTCCCCTTCTGTTTGGCAAGTATAAAATAACGAATTTGGCAATTAAAAAATACACAGTTTGGTTGCCATCACGCAATTTAAAATATATTCCTTGGAGAGCCTTTGAGGCTAAAATCCATGTTAGCAGGCGGCGCCGAAGGGTAGCCTTGACAGCCGGGACCCCCGCATGTGGTACAATGGATGGACCGGCGGGGTATGAGGTAATGTGCTGGCATATTCCCCGGAGCCGCCCCGTCGGCATTAAATGAAATACCACATGCGGGGTGGATGTCAAGGCCGCCGCTCCTCCGGGAAACTGGAAGGGGTTTGCCTGCCTAGTTTAGTGTTTTGTTATGGGAATCTACTTGATTTTTCAGAAACAATGCAGGACTTCTATCTGTTGCAATGAATATTATTAATTGGAGGGTGATGTTTAATGACTGAATTATTTAATGCTACTTTACTATGGCAATTTTTTAATTTTATTATATTTATTTTGCTAGTATGTTTCTTATTCAATGCATTTAAGAAATTTAGGTTAAAGCACCAACGTGAAGAGATAATCATTAATAAATTAGATGAATTGATTCAATTAAATAAAAAAATTCTTGATAATTTATCTAGTAAAAAATAAGTTATTAGCTTTTGTTCTTTATAAATTTGTTCTTTATAAAGTAGATGACTCAGAATATGTCGATATATTACGATTGTTTTTTTGAAACCGACCCACCCCCTTTTCTAGGTGGACCCCATTGTCAAGACACAAATTTTAAAATTTTAAGCTACAAATA